>JBICHT010000136.1:0-9000 GCA_043101125.1 Phycisphaerales bacterium JB050
TCACCACCTGGAGTCCACGACGATCGTTATTGGCGCAACCCGTGGGGAGCATTTTCAGTCGGTTGAAGAACACATCCCGTTTGGGCGCGGTGACACCATTCTCGCCTATACCGACGGCGTGATCGAGGCCAAGAACGACCAGGGGCGGATGCTCCGTATCGAGGGGGTCGAGAAGTTCCTCGCCTGTCACTGTCGTTCTGGAAGTCAGGACGAGGACTTACCCAAGCTGCTGCTCGAGCATGTCCACGGGTTCCGCTCTGGTCCGGCCGAGGACGATTCGTTGATTGTCGAGGTCACTCGACCGGTGTAGCCGTCGGGTTCAGGTGGCGGGGTCAGGCATCGCCCACGATATCCGGCAGGTCCCACATCGCGGCGGTGAGGTTTTCGTGTCCCTCCTCGGTGACGAGCACATCGGCCTCGTAGTGGACACTCATGGATCCGTCCGCGCTGAAGATCGGCCAGCGTTTGCGGTCTTGTTTCGTGCGCCCGGTGCCGATGGCGAGCATCGGTTCCAGGGCAACCAAGTAGCCGGGTTCCCAGCGTCCGAAAGCCTCGGGCCATTCGCCGGGATAGGTAGGGGGGACATTGGAAATGTACGGTGGCTCGTGGAGGTTTCGCCCGTAGCCGTGTCCGCCGAGTCCACGCACGCAATGGAAGCCATACTCGCGTTCCACCACGGCCTGCACCGCGGTGGCCCAGTCCATGAAAGGCTTGCCGGGAGCGATGGTTTCGATGCCGCGGCGCAGGGATTCTTTGCCGGCATCCATCAGGCGCTCGGTCTGTTCGTCGGGGTAGGCATCGATGGCGTAGGTCCACGCGGCATCGCCGATCCAGCCCTTGTGGGTGACCCCGATGTCGATCGAGATCACATCGCCGGATTTCAGCGGTTCGGTGGACATCGCGGCTGTGCCGTGAACGATGCAATCATTGACGCTGAGGCAGGCGTGGCTCGTGAACGGCGGGAGGCCACCGGCTCGGTACCCGAGGAAGCAACTCTTGCAGTCCAGGGAGGAGAGCACGCGAGCGACTTCGGCATCGATCTGCGCGAGGGTCAGACCGGCGCGAAGGAATTTCGCGAGCGCGAAGTGAGTTTCAGCGACGCGGGAGGCGGCTTCGCGAGCTCGCTGGGCGTCCTTCTCGTTGATTCGTGGGATGCGGGACATAGGTGGAACAGGGTACCCGCTTCAGCCATTCGCTGCGGCATCATCGATGCGGTTTCCGGCGCACCAGACTGCATCGACCGGGTTCCCGCCGAACTCGTAGCCGAGTTGGCGCTCGTCGGTGTGACGGAGGAGCACGAGGTCGGCTTGCATGCCCTCTTCGATGATCCCCCGATCGTCGAGACCGAGCAGGGCCGCGCTGTTGCGGGTGCAGGCGGTGATGGCCTCGGCGGCGGTGATGCCGAGGTGGCGTACCGCGAGCGCGATGGCGAAGGGCATCGAGGAAGTGGGGGCTGAGCCGGGGTTGCTGTTCGTGGCGATGACGAGACTCCCTCCCGCGTCGAGGAATCCACGCCCATTCGCGTAGCGTCCGTCGACATGGAAGCCCGAGCAGGGCAACATCACGCCGAAGGATTCGGATGGGGCGAGCCTGACGAGCTCCTCAGTCGAGGTTGCTTCGAGGTGGTCCACGCTCAGGGCGCCGTGCTCATGCGCCCAGCGAGTGATCCCAAGTTCGTTGAACTGATCGCCGTGGATGCGGACGGGGTGGTCGAGCTCCATGGCGCGTTCGAAGAGCCGAATTGTCTCCTCGAGAGACCACGCCCCCTGCTCGCAGTAGGCATCGATGGCAATGCCGGGGAATTCAGCGTGTACCGCGTCGAGTGTTTCGTGGATGGTCGTGTCGATGAATCTTTGGCGATCCACATCGGGGTCGAGGGCGTGCCCGATGCAGGCGGTGGGTGTCACATGACCGGCCCAGCGTTCTCCAGCATCGCGGATTGCGCGCAGCATCTTGAGTTCGGCTTCGGTGGAGAGGCCGTAGCCGGACTTCACTTCGACTGCGGTGGTCCCTTCACCGAGCATGTGGTTGAGACGATCGAGAAGGGACGAGGCGAGTTGGTCCTGCGAGGCCTCGCGTACCGCACGGACGGTGGACATGATGCCACCGCCCGATTCGAGGATTTCGAGGTAGGTGGCGCCCGCTTGCTTGCGTTCCCACTCATCAAGACGGTCGCCCGCCCAGCAGGCGTGGGTGTGGGCATCGATGAAGGCGGGCATGAGGACTCTTCCCCGTGCGTCGACGATGCGGCAACCTTCCGGAGCGGTGATGGCGCCCGCGGCATCGACCTGGGTGATCGTGGAGCCGGTGATCAGGACATCGCCTTGTTCGATCACACCGAGTCTTGCGTGATCGCGCCCACGACGGGCGGCGTAAGGAATGCCTCGGTCAGAGGGGGAGGTCATCGTGAGCACGCGAGCGTTCGTGATGAGTGTGGGGGCAGTCGAGGTCATGCGCGTGGTCGCTTTCTGAAACCTGCGAGGAAGTAGGCGAAGAGCATGGCTGCGATCCGGGCGGTGCGTCCGTCGTCGTGAGGGGGGCACAGTTCCATGATGTCGAAATGGCGAACGCCTGGGGTCTCCCCTGCGCGTTCCGCGACCGCCGAGGCGATGTCCGGGGTCACTCCCATCGGGTTCACGGCAGAGACTCCCGGTGCGTACGAGCCGTCGAGCGCATCGAGGTCGATGGTCACGAAGCCGGGGGTACCGGTTCCGAACGCGTGGTGAAAGGCGGAGTCGATTGTGGCAACCGGATTGGCGAGAAGGTCGTCGGTGGTGGTGAGCCTGGATCCCCGGCAGGCCAGGTACTCGATGTGCTCGCGCGAGTTGCTGAACCGCCCGATGCCGAGTTCGGTGAACCGGGCTGGATCGAGGAAATCCTGTTCAATCAGTTGGCGGAAGGGCATGCCCGAGCCGGTGGTTTCGCGGACATCGAGGTGAGGGTCGAGGTTTAAGCCCGCGAGACGGGTGTTCGGGTCGCTAGCCTGAAGGCTGCGAGCAAGCCCTCGGGCGAAGGCGAAGGTGCCGTCGTGGCCTCCGCCGATGCCCACCGTGATGAATCCGGCGTTGTGGAGTGCTTCGATAGATTGAGAGGTACGGTCGTGGTTCTCGTGGAGCCGGGTCTCGGGGTCTGGGTGGTCTGAGCAAACAACATCGCCGCAATCGACAAAGCGCGTGGTCAGTATGCTGTTGGTCGCGGCATCGAAGGGGTTCCCGAAGCGTGCGAGCGTGGCCCGGAATGCGGTTGGGCCTTGGGCCGCTCCGGGGCGACCATGGTTCAGGGATACGCCGGTGTCATCGGGGAGGCCAAGGAGGGCGATAGGGGCTTCTTGGGCATCCGGCGTGGCCTCGGGGGCAGTTTGACGACGACAGTTGAGGCCCAATACATCGGCGATGCTTCCGGTGCGGAGTTGGGGCCAGTCAGCGGGTTTGGTGTAGGAGAGATTCACGCGGGCAGTATCGCTGCTGGATCAGGAATCATCCAGCCTGCGGAGGGCGGCCACGACTTGGGGCAGGATCTTGCCGCTCAAACCTTGAACGGCGCAGTCCACCATTGCGGTATTCAGTGTCGCGTCTCGGTTGATCTCGATGGTCTTCGCCCCTCCCTCTCGGGCAACCTCGATGAAACTCGCGGCCGGCCACACGGTCGCGCTCGTCCCGACGCTCAGGAACAGGTCGCACTGGTTGAGCGCGTCCATGGTATCGGTGAGCGCATGCTCGGGGAGGGCTTCTCCAAACCAGACGACGCACGGTCGCATCAGGCCGCCGTGCTCAGACGGGACAGGGAAGATCTCGAAGGAAAGGTCGGATAGTGGTTTCTCGTGGCCAGTCTTTGTGCACCGCCACCGGTGGATCGAGCCGTGGATTTCGATCACGCGCCGTGATCCGGCCCGCTGGTGCAGCCCATCGACATTCTGGGTGATGATCTCCAGCCGGCGACCGTTTTCCTCGAATCGGCGCTCCAGTTCGGCGAGGGCGTGGTGGCCGGGGTTGGGCTGGGCATCCATGGCCAGAGTGAACCGCCAGTGGTACCAGCGGGTGACCAATTCGGGGTCGCGTCTGAAGGCGTCGGCGGTGGCCAGTTCCATCGGGTCGTACTTTGCCCAGAGGCCTTCTTCGGGATCGCGAAAAGTCGCGAGGCCGCTTTCTGCGGAAATGCCAGCACCGGTCAGAACGACGACGGATCGAGCCTTGTGGAGGAGGGAAGCCGCGTGATGGATGGATTCGTGCTGATCCATGCCAGAGCATACGCTTGGGGCATGGATCGGGTGTTTCTGACGACCCAGTGGCGGGATCTGATTCTCGCCAATTACGCTGTTGAGCCGTCCCTGTTGGAGTCTCATCTTCCGCCGGGTCTGGAACTCGATCTGTTCGATGGACGAGCTGTTTGCAGTTTGGTGGGATTTCGCTTTGTTGATTGCCGCGTGCTCGGTGTCCGTTGGCCGGGGTTTGTGAACTTCCCAGAGATCAACCTGCGGTTCTATGTGCGGGAGCGGGCATCCGGTCAGCGGGGAGTGGTGTTCGTGCGCGAACTCGTGCGAAGCCGTTTCGTGGCACTGGTTGCGCGGCGGCTCTACAACGAGCCGTATTCGGGGGCTCAGATCCGTGAGCGTGTGGAAGCGACGGATGGCGTTCTGGATGCCGAGTATCGATTCGAGCGTGGCGGAGCGACGGGGTGTTTGTCGGTGCGTGCGGATGCGCAGCCGGTTGTGCCTTCGGAAGACTCCGCCGAGCACTGGTTCAAGGAACATCAATGGGGCTACGGGACGAACCGGAAAGGGGCACTGCTGCGTTACGAGGTGCAGCACCCGGTCTGGGCGTGTCACCGTGTCCTCGAATCGAGCGTTCAGGTTGATTGGGCCGGCATATATGGCGAGAAGTGGGCCGGGATGAACGGAGCCGAGCCGCTCAGCGTGATGCTCGCGGTCGGTTCGGGCGTGAGCGTGAGGTGGGGAGAAACGGTCAGCGCAACCTGACTTGCACCCACACCGGGTAGTGATCCGACGGGTACTGCCCGTCGTCATTGGTCCGGTCGATCCCCGCTTCGACAACTTCGATGTCTTCCGTCGCGAAGATGTGGTCGATCATTTCGCCGTTGGACTCGCCAGTGAAGCCGTTGAAGGTGCCCACCGTCTTCTCGTCAGGATGGACCGCCCGGTAGGTGTGGACTAGGCCGGGGTCCTCCTCGCCATCGAGCAAAGTGGTGATTGCGCCATTGGTTTCTCCGGCGTTGAAGTCGCCCATGAGCAGGACCGGATCGGCGTGAGTCCGCTGGCGGATTCTGCGTGCGATCAGTCGCGAACTCTGCTCGCGGGCGGGCTGGGAGCGATGGTCGTAATGCGTGTTGTAGATGTAGACCGCTTGACCGGATTCGCGATCGATCAGCCGAGCCCAGGTGCAGATGCGGGTGATGGAATTGCCCCACGAAGTCGAGGCCACGGCCTCCGGTGTGTCCGAGAGCCAGAAGGTGCCAGAGGTGTCGACCGTGAACCGATCGATGCGATACAGGATTGCGCTGTACTCCCCCTTGGTCTTGCCGTCGTCGCGCCCGACACCGATCACGCCGTACTCGGGGCACGCCTCGGTGATTTCATTGAGTTGGAATGCCAATGCTTCCTGCAGGCCCACCACATCGGCTTTGTGGTTCTGCAGTACTTGTCCCACGAGGTGGCTGCGGTTCTGCCAACGGTTCTTGCCGTCGTTGGCGGTGCCGTAGCGGATGTTGAAGCTCATCGCTTGCAGTTGGACATCTGCCCGTGCAGGCGTTGTGCCGAGGCACAAGACGACCATGGTGAACACCAGGACTCTGATCGCGAACATGGCCGTTCCCTTCACTCAATCGTTTTGCATCGGGATATCGACACCGCGATCCCGCGCGCACTGGATCGCATCGTCATATCCCGCATCCGCGTGACGGAACACGCCCATCGCGGGGTCATTCGTGAGCACCCGTTCGATTCGCGCCGCGGCCTCTGGCGTTCCGTCTGCGCAGATCACCTGCCCGGCGTGCTGTGAGAAGCCGATGCCCACTCCGCCACCGTGGTGGAAACTGACCCAACTCGCGCCGCTGGCGACATTCACCATCAGGTTCAGCAACGGCCAGTCGCTGACCGCATCGGTCCCGTCGAGCATGGCTTCGGTTTCGCGGTTGGGGCTGGCGACGCTGCCGCAGTCGAGGTGGTCGCGTCCGATGACGATGGGGGCCGAGAGTTCGCCGGAGGCGACCATGTCGTTGAAGATCTTGCCTGCCTTGTCGCGTTCGCCGTAGCCGAACCAGCAGATGCGCGAAGGCAGGCCTTGGAACGCGAAACTCGGCTTGCAGTTCTCAAAGTCACCGGCGAGCAGCGCGTCGGGGTTGGCGTGGCAGCCCAGGATCCACCGACGCAGGCGGGTGTTGTAACCTCCGTCTGACTCGGGGAAGGCGTCGAGCAGGGCCTTGTCGGTCTTGTAGATATCCGTCGGGTCTCCGGACAATGCCACCCAGCGAAATGGGCCGCGACCCAGGCAAAACTGTGGGCGAATGTAGGCTGGCACAAAGCCGGGGAAGTCGAACGCCCGGTCGTACCCGTGGTCCTTGGCCCGCTGGCGGAGGTTGTTGCCGTAATCGAAGGTGATCGCGCCGCGGTCCATCAGTTCGACCATCGCGGCGACATGACGGTGCATGCTCGCCATGGACTGACGGACATACTCCTCGGGTTCTTCGGCACGCAGCAGGTCGGCCTCGTGCAGCGTCACGCCGGCCGGGACATAGCCGACGAGCGGGTCGTGGGCGGAGGTCTGGTCGGTGAGGAGGTCGGGGGTGATGCCGCGTTCAATCATCCGCTCCAGAAGATCCACGGCGTTGGCCTCGACACCCACCGAGACATTCATCTGGCGGTCTTTGTGGTCCAGCGCGGCGTCGATGGCCTGGTCGATCGACGGCAGCAGTTCATCGAGGTAGGAGTCGTGCAGACGGCGCTCGAGTCGTGCCTTATCGACATCCGCGATCAGGCAGGTACCGCCGTTGAGGGTGACGGCCAGCGGCTGAGCGCCACCCATGCCGCCACAGCCGGCGGTGACGCTGAGCTTGCCGACCAGCGGGCCCTTGGGGTTGTCCTTCTGCTTGGGGAAGTGCATGAACCCGGCCTCGGCAAAGGTCTCGTAGGTCCCCTGCAGGATGCCTTGGGTGCCGATGTAGATCCATGAGCCGGCGGTCATCTGGCCGTACATCATCAGGCCCTTGGCGCTCAGCTCGTCAAAGTGTTCCTGCGTGGCCCAATGGGGGACGAGGTTGGAGTTGGCGATCATCACGCGTGGGCTGTCGGTGGTCGTCCGAACTACGCCGACCGGCTTGCCGGACTGGACCAGGAGGGTCTCATCGGGCTTGAGACGCTTGAGTGTCGCCACGATCGCGTCAAAGGCCTCCCAAGACCGTGCCGCTTTGCCTCGTCCGCCATAGACAATGAGGTCCTCCGGGCGCTCCGCGACCTCGGGGTCGAGGTTGTTCATGAGCATCCGCATCGCGGCCTCGGCGGCCCAGGATTGGCAGGATTTCTCCGTGCCGCGCGGGGCACGGATGGTACGACCGGCGGGAGCGGTGGGGATCTGGGTCATTCGATCTCTCCGAATCAAGGGGCTGTTTCCAGTGTAGTCGGAGCCGGAGAAAAGGGGGAGCGTCCCCCGCGCGAGCCGGGGCTGCGTTACGGGCGTGGTGCCCACCTCCGGGCTGCGCATCATCGTGTGGCGCGGCTTACTGGCCTGAACTCGTGTGATCGCATCGGACGGTGCCGCTTACGAGATGGGCTGCGAGTGGTTGAGACTCAGTCGCAGGGACGGTAGGATAGCCGGTCAGTCGTCCCGGGCGATTGATCCTCAGGCGACATGATTGAACCAGAAGGAAACGCCGTGAACCACGCCGACTCGAAATCCGCTGATGCGTCGAATCAACCCCGTTGCCCGTTCTCCGGAATCCTCGCCGGTCGTCCCAAGGCCGTCGTTGAACCCAAGCCTGAGCCCGCCATCGGGCTGGCACAGATGCTCAAGGAGGGGACCGCATCCCTTCACGACCAGGCCGAGAACGCCGCGTTCCAGACGCGGATGGTGAGTGGCGAACTCTCCCGGGCGGAGTTCGTGGATTTCCTGAACCAGGTGCTGATCGTGCATCGCACGCTCGACGGCTTGCTGTCGGAGGCGGCCGCGATGGATGAGCGGGTCGCGGCGATGTTCCATCCGATCTACCACCGCGAGGAGAAGATCGAAGCCGACATTGAGCGACTGGGCGGCACCATCGGAGCCGAGCCGCTCGCCGCGACGAGCCGGTTCCTCAAAGATGCCGAGCGTCTGGCGGACGCCTGCCCGGTGGCGCTGGTTGGCGTGCTGTATGTCAATGAGGGTGCGACCAACGGCAACAAGGTTGTCGCCAAGCGTCTGCGCGATGGCTTGGGTCTGGAGAAGGACTTCCCGCTCGACTACCTCGATCCGCACGGCCCGGACCAACGCAAGAACTGGATGGCTTTCAAAGCTGGGCTCGATGAACTCCAGATGACGGATGCCGAACGCGAGGCCTGCCTCGAAGCCGCGAAGACGACCTTCCGTTTGTTTATGGAGTTGTCGGAGGAGATGTCTGCTCCGGTGAGCGGCTGATCCAAAGGGATCGGGTATCGGGACACCCGGCGTTTACATCACTGATAAAGACTTTGACATCGCGATGGAGCCAGTACACCGCCTACATGTCTTCGGTGTTCTCGATGCGTTCAAGCCATTCCGCGGCCGCCTCAGCATGTCCGGCACCTGGTTCAGACTTCTCCCAGTCCTCATACACCGTGACCAGCAACTGCAGTACCGATCGTACGCTGGGGTGTGCTGGGCCGTAGGTCACAACCCTTGCCTCGTATGACTTGATCGCTGCCTCCGCGGCTTCGTCGTAGCGAGCAAGATCGAGAAGGCTGCGAGCGTGCTCGCTCCAAACCGATCCGATGAGCGAGTGATTCTCCGGCAGGAGCGGTAATGATTCTGTGATCAG
>JBICHT010000137.1:0-71973 GCA_043101125.1 Phycisphaerales bacterium JB050
GGTGAGTTCGTAGCGTCGTTTGGGAGCCATCCGTGCCCTCCTTGCCGGAGGCGGGGTCCGTCGCCTCCTTGAGCGACAAGGTTCGCACGACGATTCGGGAAGCGCAACCGATCATGCGCCGAACAAGGGAGCCGTCAGACAGGACCTAAGCGAATCCGTCTCCGCAACCAGAAGCGAGCCGTCAAACTCGGCTACGCCATCAACCCGCACCTGCCAACCCTCGATTCTCCGACCTCGGCTCGCAGTCTGACCGAAGCGACGGACAGACTCCTTTGCCTGACCGCGGTCGTTGCATCCGCATACGGCTTCCCGAAAAACGATGCGAAGCGTTGGCTATCTGAGCACGGCTTGGACTCGGCGCTCGCGGAATCTGAGCGCGAGTTTCTTGCAAGTGAATCTGATACGGATGAAGTGAAAAGCCAATTCCGGTGGCAGGTCGAAACGATCTGGGCAATGTCTTGGGGACTGCAGCTCGTACGAAAGTTGAACTTCGCCAAGGAGTGCTCGGACAAACTGGTCAAACTGCTTCCCGATCCGCGAGAGTTTGCGCCGCTCGACGAGTTCAGTAATCGCTGCAAACTTCGTAGCGTAACCGAACTCCTGCGAGCAACAGACCTCGCGTACTGTCTCCACTGGTCGATCATGCAGGCCTATCTAAACGGAAAAGCTGCGCCGGGTCGTGTTCCGCCGTTGGTGGTCGTTGAGAGAAGAAGAGCACTGGAGTGGTTGATCAGCGAAGACGACTGGGACGAAGTGTGCATGGACACATAGCGGGCGGAGAGGCAACAAATGAACCGCCGGGTGCCGTGGTCAAGCGAATCGCAGGCCACGCGGTGTTGCCAGCGAAAGGGAATGCCCATGAAGCGCAATTACCTCATCCTCCTGCTCATACCCATCCTGATCCTCGCGATCGCGTTCGCCACCCGCACCGCGCTGATCCTCCAATCCAAGAACGAACGCTCCCGCACCGTTTCAGAACTTCGTGACCTGCTTAAAGTCGGAATGACCCTGCCCGAAGCGGAGCAAGCACTCTCTTCTGCTGGTATCGAGTACGGGCCATGCTTGGACAAGGATGGCAATCCAATGTTCGGAGCGGAATGGGTTCACTGCTTCTGGGCGATCGATTTCGAGGGATATCACGATGTGCTCCATGACATCGAGCGATCAACCGGCGTGCGCCTCGGCCCGAAGATCGTAGAGAATCAAATCATCATTCGCTTCGACCTGAAGACCGAAACATTCCGCGAGGTCCATTGAGCACCCCTCTCCTCCCTCTCCCCTCGCGGGAGAAGGTGGCCGCGCAGCGGTCGGATGAGGGGGCAGCCCGAACCTTCCGACTATTCCGATTCCCCCTCAATCGCACGAACCGCGGCCCGATGGATCGTCCGCAACACCGCATCAAGATCTCGGCTGATCTCGTGCGCAGGAATCCGCAGCACGCGTATGCCGTCTTCTTCCATCCACCGATCCCGCGCACGGTCGTGCGCAGATCGACGCTCATGCACGCGTCCATCAATCTCGATCACCAGTCGTGCCGCCGCGCAGAAAAAGTCCGCGACATACGGCCCCACAGGGTGCTGCCGACGAAATTTCAATCCCGCGAGTTGACCGTTGCGCAGCCTTGCCCAGAGCACCCTTTCGGGAGGAGACAGTTCGCGACGCAACCGTCGGGCTCGATCAATCGGATCACGATCGGGCATCAAAAAAGTATCGCGTGAACCGCAAGACTCCGCAGCGGCTGCGCCGCTGACCCCTCACCCCAACCCTCTCCCGCCCGATCCATGGATGGGGGAGAGGGAGCCTCTCCTCTTCCTTCTCCCCTCGCGGGAGAAGGTGGCTTTGTGCGGCTTCAGCACAAAGCCGGATGAGGGGGCGGTCCGAGCCTTCCGACCATCAAAGCCCGACGATCGCGTGCCATGGCCGCCCCTTGAGGCGGCTATGTCTCCCACCCCAAACCAGAAAAGTAAACCGCTTAAGCCCGCGTTTGCGCGCGCAAAAATGCCTCGGCAAAATTGCGCGCATGTGACAATTTCAAAAAATTTTCTGCCCGTATTTCCTACGGATTCTCGCATCGGTGTGCGAGCATCTCCGCGTTTGCGCGCGCAGCGTGGCTTAGGCGGCGCTGAGGGTGAGGGCTGCACACATTTTTCCGCAGCCCATCCAACCCAAGGAGGCTGCCATGCACACCACACCCGAAACCGAGACCAGCACCGACACCACTCAGCTCACTCTCCGCGATCTCCAGCAGGTCATGATCCGCGTCCAGATCAAGGCCCTCGAAACCCTCGAGCGCCTGATGGACGATCAGAAACTCACCGGCGATGAAAAAGTCGACAAGGCCAAAGCCATCGAGCGCAACCGCCAGCGCCTGTCCGCGACCCAGACCCTCGTCCACTGTCGCGCCGTGCAGCGCGAACTCCGGGAGCGCCGAGAACTGGCCCATCGCATCCGTCAGGACGAACGACTTGCCGCGAAGAAAGCCCCCCACGAACTCGCCTCCCTGCGCCGCCTCCACAAACTCCACCCCGACGAGTACGACGACCCCGATACCCCTCCTCCTTCTCCCCTGGCGGTTGTTGGTGGCGATCGATCGCAGATCGTTCGACGGATGAGGGGGCGCCCCGAACCTTCCGACCGTCCCGACAACACCACCAGCGGCGGCGCCGCTGACCCCTCACCCCATCCCGACCACACCACACCGACACACTGGCGGACCAGCGCCCAGTGCCACAAAGAGCAGCAAGAATCCCCCAAACCCTTCCCCACCGACATCGGCAAAACCCTCGCCGCGCAGATCAACGCCGTCGCTGGCTCAACCAGAGGTCTCCACACCTGAAGGCCCCCAGCGCGAGCCACGGTTACGGGCAACCCGCCAGGACCTGCTGCCCAACCCCCGCCCGGCGCGCCGCCGCCCCGGAGGCGAGTTATGCACCTCGAATCCTCCCCGGCCCGTCCTACTTGATTTTCCGGCCCGGATTTGGGAAAAACCCCTAGTTTTACTTGATCAGTTGTGAAAACAAGGAATACTCTCGCAAGCAGCGGGCTTACTGTTCAGTCCACACTCCGCCGGCGTTCGCGTGTCGCGGGCCTTCGCGGGGTATCAACGAGCCAATGCTCACAGGAGGATCCCGATGAACCGTGTATCCCGCTCGCTCGCTCTGCTCTCCGCCGCCGCCCTGACCGTCGGTGCGATCTCGTCCCTCTCCGGAACCGAGGTCCCCGTGCCCGGTCTCGTCGCCCAGCCTGTCAGCGCGACCGCCGTCTCCGCCGATGAGTTCGTCGTCGATGGCGTCCACTCCTCGGTCGTCTTCCGCATCAAGCACGGCGGCGTGGCCTACTTCTACGGCTCGTTCGCGAGTATGGAAGGCACCTTCCGCATCGACGCCGCGGACCCGGCCAACACCATGCTCAATGTTTCCATCGAGACCGGCAGCGTCAACAGCAACAACACGCGGCGCGACGGCCACCTCAAAAGCCCCGACTTCTTCAACGCCGAGCAGTTCCCCAAGATGACCTTCAAAAGCACCTCCGCCGAGGCCGGTGCCGACGGAATCGTGAAGGTCACCGGCGACCTGAGTTACCGGGGCAAGACCAAGTCCATCACCGTGCCCATCAAGATCACCGGTGAGGCGGAGTCCAATCGCGGCATGCGCCAGGGCTTCCACACCGAGTTCACCATCAACCGCTCGGACTTCGGCGACACCTACGGTGTCGAGAACGGCGCTCTGAGCGACAAGGTCACCCTCATCGTCTCGCTCCAGGGCGTGCGCGGCTGATTCACGACAGACCCTCCTCCAGGCGGTTCCGGTGCCGGCGGTCCTCCTCCGCCGGCGCCGGGCCGCCACCCTCCCGCCGCACCCCCGGCATTTCGATCGGTCTACGAACTCTTCCCCTTCTCCTCCGACGCGTCGCCCATCGACGCGTGCGAGGCGCTTTGCCATGCCGACAGACCCAAAGACCATCCTCTTCAGTTTCGTCCTGCCGCCGCTCATCGTGGCGGTCTGCAGGCTCCTCTCCTGGCGCCCCTGGGCGACCGTTCGGTACGCACTCAGCGAGACGAACCACACCGTCCGTGATCCGAAGCACCGCCTGCCGCGCGGTTGGTGGGGTGGTGCGCTCGGGTTGGGGCTCGGCGCGACCGTGGCTCACTTCGGAACGGTCTCCGGTTTCGATTTTCCCCCCGTGTCGTCCTACGACTGGCGATTCGTCGCCGCGGCCGGGATCACGCCGATCGCGCTCCTGATCGCGCTGGTGCGGCTCCCGTGGTGGGTGTTGCTGGCGCTCCGGTTCGTGCTCAGCGCGGGGGCGATCACCGGGATCGCCTGGCGGAGATTTGCCAACGAGCAATGGGAGGTCGGCGAGGGCGTGATGCGGATCGTCGTGCTCGCGCTGCTGATCACGCTGGTCTGGACGATGCTCGACACCATCGCCGCACGCCTCAAGGGGGCGACGCCGGTGATCATCGTCGCGGGCCTGTGCCTGGCGAGCGCGCCGCTGCTGATCTTTGACGCCTCCTATGCCTCCGCCGGCAACGGTGCGATCGCGCTGGCGGTGTCGCTGGTTCCTGCGATCGTGATGGCGTGGTGGCGTAAGCCGATCTCCGTCGCACGCGGCGGGGCCGGGGTGGTCGCGCTCATGCTCGGGGTGTTCTGGACCGACGCCGTGGTCTGGCAGACCGGGATCAACGCCTGGCAGGGCGCGGCGTTCGTGTTCGCTCCGCTCAGTGCGCTCGTGTGGATGCTGCCGTGGGTCAGCCGCCGGCGTCCGTGGTGGCGCAGCGCGATCACGATCGGCGCAGTCGCACTGCTGCCGACCGTGGCGGTCCTGGAGACCCTCAGCCGCGTGAACTGGCGCGCCTACGACATCGACCTCCCCCAACTCCGCGGCGGCAGCGACGACGATGAAGCGGAAGCCGAGGATGATTACGAGTATGTGTGGTGAGCGGCGTGCCCGGCGATCATCAGTCCGCCAGCACGACGACATCCTTGGGATCGACCTTGAGGGCGATGGAGGCATCTCGGGTCTTGCCGCTGGCGTCGACATGGCTCGGGTGCAGTTCGAAGACCTTGACGCGCGTGCTGCCCGGCAGTTCGACGATGTACTGGGCCATCTCGCCGAGGTAGATCGTCTCGACGATCGTGCCCGCGATCGAGCCGGGGGTCTTGGGTTCGACGATCCGCAGGGCCTCGGGGCGGACCGAGCAGGTGACATTGCCCTTGGCGGGCAGGTTCGAGGCGTCGAAGGCCGTCGAGGCGATGTCGCCGGCGTCGGTGTGCAGTTTCAGGAGGGCCTGGCCGTCGTCGGTGCGGGTCGAGTCGGTGACTTCGGCGGCGAGGAAGTTGGTCTCGCCGAGGAAGTCCGCGACGAAGCGCGAGGACGGGCGCTGGTACAGCGAGCGCGGCGGGCCGACCTGCGCGACCACCCCCATGTCCAGCACCGCCACGCCGTCGGCCATCGAGAGCGCTTCCTTCTGGTCGTGGGTCACATACACGGTGGTGATGCCGGTCTCGGAGCAGATGCGCCGGATCTCGGTGCGCATTTCGAGGCGGAGTTTGGCGTCGAGGTTCGACAGCGGCTCATCGAGCAGGAGGACATCCGGCTTGACCACGAGGGCCCTGGCGAGCGCGACGCGCTGCTGCTGGCCGCCGGAGAGTTGGTTGGGCTTGCGCTCGGCGTAGGGGTCCATGCGGACGATCTTGAGGGCCTCGGCGACGCGCTGCTCCTTCTCTTCCTTGCCGACCTTGCGCACGCCCAGCCCGAAGGCGACATTCTGGGCCACGGTCATGTGGGGCCAGAGGGCGTAGGACTGGAAGACCATGCCCGTGTTGCGCTTGTTGGGGGCCAGGCCGGTGACATCGCGGTCGTTGAAGAGGATCCGGCCGCCGGTCGGCTCGATGAACCCGGCGATCATGCGCAGGAGGGTGGTCTTGCCGCAGCCGGAGGGGCCGAGGAGGAAGAACAGGTGGCCGGTGGGGATCTCGAGGGAGATCTCATCCACGGCCTTGGTGACACCACCGCCGGGGGTCTGGGCCTTGTAGTGCTTGGACAGCTTTTCGAGTCGGATCGTGGTGGACATGGGGCGGATAGGGTAGCAGGCGCGGGCGGATCCGGTCCGGGAGAGTGTGAAGATCGGGTTTGGGGGCCTCTCGGGTGTGGTCTGAGCGGAGCGAAGGCCACCAGGTCGGCTATATATCCCGCCGTCGCCAGCCGAGCCCGAGTGGCCAAATGTGCTGTGCGCGGGCATTAGCCGGCCAATCAGGCAAGTCCTCGTGTGCAGCCAGACGGCGAGCATGGTGGCGGCATGCTCCGTGCTGACTTCGATCGGTTCGTCTGTCATCCGGTCGCACATCTCGATCGCGTCCGGACGGGGTCGCCATGGAATGAGTGTCTTGAGGGCATCCCGGGTCGTGTAGCCGTCGGCATCAAACATGATTGAGAACTTCGAGCTGGCGTCGTATCTCATGAAGCCAGAGATGAAGCCTGAGAAATCTCCGCCTTTCGGTGCCCGTGCCGACAGGTATCTCGGCCAACGCAGCGAGTCGATTTTGATCATTGCTCGGAGGCTGCCGATCGTGATCTGGCCGAGGTGTTCTTCGCCCTGCGTGGTGGTGATGCTGATCTTGGTTCTGTATACCGCCGTTTGCAGCCGGATTCCTGCGAAGTCGATCATCGAGACCGATGAGCGGCGCTTTCTTTGCCAGGCAAATGCTCCGATGGTTTGCTCTGATTGCATCGACCACAAACGGAGGTCGCCGATTTTGTCGCCCTTCGAACGCATCACTCGGAGCGTGGACAGATCAACAGACTCGAGCGGACCGGGTTCGGTTTGGATGCGGCGGTCCAGCCGTGCGAGTCGTTTGGCCAGCGGATCGGTGTTCATCTGTGTGGAGAGCATACCGGCGGATCGCGGTCATGCCGTCCTCGTGGGCTACGCTGCGCGTAGGCCGCGCCGCCCGACGTAGGGGGCATAGCGGATGCAGTCACCGACCGCGTCGTCTTCGAAGCCCAGGCCGATGACGCTGAAGTTGCGGTCGGTCAGCGCGTACTGCAGGGTTGCGAAGATTGGGTTGGCGCTCAGCGTGCCGTTGCTGTTGATCGTCGCGGCGGTGTCGGACATGTACGCGACCAACTCGTCGATGTACTGCTCGCCCCAGATGAACTGGCGGGTGTTCGAGAGTGTGAAGCTCGCGCTCGGGGTCGGGAAGCCCCAGTCCGACCGGCTCGTCTTGTCGGAGCGGATCTCCAGCAATCTCCACGAGGCGTCGTAGTAGAAGAGGTTGAGTTCGTCGGGGAGGATCGGGTTGGTGATGTCGGAATCGACCAGCGACGCGGCACGCTCGCCGCCCGGGTAGTACCGGTAGTGAACTCGCTCCTGGGTGTCCGCGCCCGTGTCGTAACCGACCTGGACCAGGCGGTTCCAGGCGTCGTAGACCGCACCTGCACCCCGCTTCTGTTCAGTTGTCAAAGAGGGGACGCGTGCAGTTTCTCAGTCGGCGGGGTAGGGTCAAGGGAAATCTGGCGTTTCAACTGCTGACCGCGGGGCATGCGACCGACTGTGTCGGCATTGACCCCGGCCCCCTATGGAGAACTCGCGGGCATTCACATCATACCGCCCGCCCGAGGCCTAGATATCCAAATACCTCTTGATAAGTTCATAAGAAGTCTCAAACTCATCATACCCATTTGGTTCTGGATCCACTACTAAATCCAGAAGTTCCTGGAGCTCATAAATTGTTGTGATCGGAGTGCGACCTGCTGCAACAAAATCGTCGGAAATTCTCTCAATAGTGTACTCTGGCACAAAGAAGACTGGACCCGGACGCGAAAAGATTAAGAAATGGGCAATTACAGTTTTAATAGATATAGTTGCGTCTGTAACTCGTAACTGCGGCTTTCGCCCGTCAGAGACTGGCCGCTCAATGCTCCACAAAGAGAATCCGTCGAACACGCTGGACATGAGTTCGTGCTCCGGAGTCGAAACTGTCAGACCAGCGACGCTAATTGCGACATGCTTTTGGGGAGCATAAAGATAGTATGTAAATCCCATTAGTCTGTATTCCTCCACACAAACTCGCAACCACACGAATCCTCATTTCGAAGAAGCAATCGAATCTCTTGTAGGTTGCCCATGCCGTATCTTTTTCGGTTTGCCAATGCGGCCTTTGCTTGCTCAAGCGATAGCGAAGTTTTTTGTGGGTCGGCGGGTGGCGTGGTCTACGCGCAGCGTAGTCCACGAGAAGATTTTCATGAAGCCGGAAGCACTCCTTCGGCCGCGTGATTTTAAGGCGTATCCGTCGTCCGCGTGGGCTGCGCCCGACTTCGTCGGGCGAGACCACGCCACCCGCCATATCGCTTCTGTTCAGATTGTCAAAGAGGGAAGGGTGCAGCTTGGCAGTCAGGCGGGGCAGTGTCGAGAGAAGCTTAGCGGGCGAGCACTTGCCGACGAATCTTCGGCTGGCTTATGTAATCCTAACCCTGACACTCAAGCACAGATTCACCGAACCCAAAGACCCGATGAACGCATGCCAACCGTTTTACTCCCGGTACGACAACTCAATCACCAATTCCTCAGAGCAATCCTCTAAATACTGATGACCTTTTCCGCCCCGCAGTAATCCATCAATCAAGTCCACAACTCGACTCCAACCAGAGGAATCATTTTGCCAGAACACCTCGATTCGTAGTGGAGACTTTTGAATTCCGAGATATTCTCCGGGAGTATTTTTCACTGATACAATTATCGCATCACAGCCAGTCACACGAAGATAATCAACAGAAGTAAACGAATATTTTTTAATACTACCACCAGAGAGTCCGGCAAATATATTTTTTAAGTTAGTTAATGTATTCCTACTGCCAGTAGCAATTCGAAGTGTCAATCCATAATAGCCGTGATATAGATCAATGTGCATATTTGACAAATGGCCGGGACTCAAATCGGCTTACCTCCAAGATCAATATTTCTCCATTTGTCATTCCAAGCATTCCATGGATTGTAATCCCAATGAGGGCTCGGAGGGTGTTTGTCAATGCCGTGAAATCTCCATTCCCCGCCATTTTGATCCCACCAGCGGGACCTCTTCGCTCGCATGCTACCATCTCGCCATTCCCAATTGGAATTCCATCCTGGAGGCCTAGGGTTCGCTCCATTAGGAACCCCCTTTAGTCCACCCGAATAACCTCGTGCACGATGAATGTCAGTGTCTAACTTTCCAGATCGACCGAATTTAGAATTCAAATACGCTCGTCTTGCATATGCTGCCTTCTTGGCATCGTAAAATGAGTCTCCGCGCCTAGCAATCTTCGCTGCACCAGCCCCGTTACCTAAAAACGGAATCATTGCAGCAGCAGAAAGTCCGAACCCGACCCCGTCGCCTCTAAATAGGGATACCACACCGCTCAAGCCGTCGGCGACTTCCCCGATAACCGGGATCAACCCCATCGCATCGAGTGTGAGCTGAAAATTGTCCAGAAACTCAGTCGGGTCGGTAAGCGCGTCATCGACTGTTTCAACCACGGACCGGTACGCCAGATCACCCCAATCCGTCACCGGTGCAGGACCATCGCATTTGTGGGTCACATAGTATGCGTGATGAGCGTTTTTGTGCTGCTCTTCCCATTCCTCGTCGGTCTGACAGTCGTACTTTGTTTTTCGGGCCAGCACCTTGCGGAGCGTTGAGCAACCGTCCGCATGGAGTTGCCGCTCATCACGGTTAACCTGCTCGGTATCAACTCCAAAAACATAGTTCCTGGCATCTACGGCTACATCGGTCCAATAGCTTGTGATGTCACGGAGTGAGGGGAGGCTGATTCCAAACTGACCCACCGGGTCATTAAAGAACACCGGGTTCCCATTGACATACTCGTACAGGTTCTGCCCGCCCCCCGCGTAGCCGATCGGATCGCGGTTGGCCCACCTGCCCAGTTCGGGGATCTGCCAGCGGTGGCGGGCCAGCCACATGCCGGTGGACTCCTCGTACAGGTAGCCGCACCAGCCCACGATGTTGTCGTTGTCGGAGAGTTGGCCGTCGGTTAGTGTGCGCCCGCTCAGGCCACTGACCATGCTCGAATCGAGGGAATCGACCGAGCCGTCCATGTTCACATCGAGGTCGGCCTTGTAGCCGGAAGCAATCAGGATCGCTGTGGTGTCCGCGCTGTTCACCGTCCCGTCGGCGTTGACATCACCGGCGGGGTACGCGGTGAATGTGCCGTAGGGGGCATAGCGGACACGGTCACCGACCGCGTCGGCTTCGAAGCCCAGGCCGATAACGCTGAAGTTGCGGTCCGTCAGCGCATAATCCAGTCGAGCGAATGACGGATTCTTGCTCAGCGTTCCGTTGCTGTTCAGCGCGGCCTTGGTGTCTGACATGAACGCGACGAGCTCGTCGATGTACTGCTCGCCCCAGATGAACTGGCGCGTGTTCGACAGCGTGAAGCTCGCGCTCGTGTCCGGGAAGTCCCAGTCGGAACGGCTCGTCTTGTCCGAGCGGATCTCCAGGAGTCGCCACGAGGCGTCGTAGGCCCGAGCGCCAGCACCTCGCTTCTGCTCAGGTTGTCAAAGAAGGAGTGCATGCAGCGTTGCAGGCGGGTAGGGTAGGGTCAAGGGAAATTTGGCGATTTAACTGCTGCCCGCGGGGGTGCGGCCGACATTACCAGCCTTGACCTCTGCACCCCACGGAAGGCATGGCTGTGGCATACACATACACTTATACCATGCCATACAGCTTCACTCTGCTCCATAGATGGTTCCAAAACGGATGTAATTACCATAAGCTTCTGCGATCGACATGCTGTTCGCGCCACTCTGATGGTGACAGCTTTGGATCCTAAGGTCAATGTCGTCTTCCCACCCACATATTGAACATATATCGCATGAATCCGGGGGTCGCAGCTCGAGAGTCCTGAGACCGCAGCAAGGACAAAAGAAGACGGCCTGTTCACCAACAACCACACCAAATTCAGGGACAGTCACTACAACCATCTCCTTTCACGTGCATACCTCCTCCATTTGGCGGGTGGCGGGGTCTACGCGCAGCGCAGCCCACGAGAGAGTTTCATTGAAGCCGAAAGTACTTCTTCGGCCGCGTTCATTCAAGGTCTGTGCGTCGCCGCGTGGGCTGCGCCCGACTTCGTCGTGCGAGACCACGCCGCCCGAGCAAAGGGCACGCGCCCTCACGCTCCCAGCGAGACCTGCAGCAGGAACACCGCGCCGGATTCGGCTTTGACGGCATGGCGAACGCCGCTGGCGAGGATGACCAGGCCGCCGGGTTTGAGGTGTTGCTCGGCGCCTGCGGCGGTGACGATCAGATCGCCCTCGATGGCCTGGATGCTCACGGTGCCGTCGGTGGCGTGCTCTCGCATTTCTGCGCCCTTGTCCATCACGAACAGCGCGATCGTGCGGCCGGCGTGTTTATAGAGGGTTTTCTGGCGATGGCCGTGCTTGGTGGTGATGGGTTCCGCTCGCAGGATTTCGGCCTGTTGGTGCAGGTCGAAGGTCAGGTGGTCGGTATCGAACCGGTCGGCGGGGTGTTCGCGGAGTCGATCGCTGGACATGGTGCTGCTCCTGTGCTTGAAACCCTGGTTCTCTTGTGAAGCGTAGGCGAAGGTGCGGGGGGTGCGGCCCGAGAGATGCCCCGAAACCAGATGGGTGGTGATCTGGTCCCTGGAATATCCGTGGCCAAATACCTGTCTCGCGAATGGGAATTCGTGAAATATCCTTGACTCTCCATGCTGAACATACGATGCTATGTACAGAATATTGTACATGCGTGCTGTTGGAGGGCTCCATGACCCGAACGACTGATATCACGAGTTTCACGGATCTCCGCAAAAACCTGCGGGTCCGGATTGATCGCGTACGGGAGCTCGGTCGCCCGCTCTTTGTGACCACCAACGGTCAAACCGATGCGGTCGTGCTGAGCCCGGAGCAGTTCGACGAACTGGTCGGCAAAGCCGAGTTGCTCGAGAGCGTGGCGTCGATCGAGCGTGGCATGAGGGATGGCGAGGCCGGGCGAGTCCGCCCGATGCGCGATGGCATCAAGCAGATCGCCGATGAACTCGGCATCACGCTGGACAGATGATCTACCGGGTCGATCTCACTGATGAAGCCTTCGCGAAGATCCGCGCGCAGGCCCGTTACATTGCTGACGAGGGCGGTTCCGCCCAGAACGCCCGGGAATGGTTGCAGCGAGTCCTCGATGCCGTTGACTCGCTCGAACATTGGCCCCGCCGCTGCCCGGTCGCTCTCGAGAACGAGTTCTTTGATTTCGAGATCCGGATGATGGACATCGATGGGTTCCTGCTGTTGTTTACGATCGATGACGCTGGCGGTGTGGTCCGCGTGCTCAACGCTCGACACGGTCGCCAGTTGCCGATTCGCCCTCGACCGCCCCGTCGTCCGCGTGGGCTGCGCCCGACTTCGTCGGGCGAGACCACGCCACCCAATGTGTAGGGGATCGACCGCGTAGACTCCGCTATGCGGATCTTTGTGACCGGAGCGACGGGGTATATCGGCGGGCGTCTCGTGCTGCGGCTGTTGGAGGCCGGGCACGAGGTCGGGGTGCTGGTGCGCAGCACGGGTCGGCTGAGTTCGGCCATCGACCAGAGCCGGTTGCACATCGTGAAGGCTGATTTGCTTGAGGAGTCCTCGTTCTCGCCCGAGGACTTACGCGGCTATGACGCCGCGTTCTATCTTGTTCACTCGATGCTCGGCGGGAAGGACTTTGAGGAGCGGGACACGCGAGCGGCGCGCATCTTTGCGTCCAAGGCGCGCGAGGCCGGTGTGGAGCACCTGATCTATCTGGGAGGGATCCAGCCGGAGGGGGTGGCGGAGGGCGATGTTTCGCCGCACTTGCGGAGCCGGGCGGAGGCGGGGCGGGCGCTGGAGGAGGAGTTGCCGGGCGGGGTGACGGAGTTTCGCGCGGGGCCGGTGATCGGGTCGGGGTCGGCGAGTTTCGAGATGGTGCGGTACCTGACGGAGCGGCTGCCGGTGATGCTGACGCCGCGTTGGGTGAAGAACACGGTGCAGCCGATCGCGGTGCGGGATGTGCTGGCGTACCTGATGGCGGCGATTGAGAAGGGGCCGTCGGGGATCGTGCCGATCGGGGCGGACCGGATGTCCTTTGCGGAACTGATGCAGGTGTACGCGCGGGTGCGTGGGCTGACGAAGCGGGTGATTCTCCCGACGCCGTTTCTTGCGCCGCGTTTGGCGGCGCGCTGGGTGGGGTTTGTGACGCCGATTCCGAACAAACTGGCGGTGCCGCTGGTGGAGGGGGTGATTCGGCCGCTGCCCGCGGACACGAGCCGGGCGGAGGAGTTGTTTGCGCAGGTCAAGCCGATGCCGACCGAGGAGGCGGTGCGTCTTGCACTGCAGCGGACGGAGAAGAACGCGGTGGAGACGCGCTGGACGGGCGCGATGGTGGCGCACGACCCGCTGGACCTGGACGATGAAGAGGGGTTGTTCCGCGAGGTGCGGCGCATCACGGTGGATGCGCCGCAGGAGGCGGTGTACCGGTCGTTCGCATCGATCGGGGGGAACGAGGGCTGGTTGTCTTTTGACTGGCTGTGGCGGGTGCGCGGCGTGCTGGACAAACTCGTCGGCGGCCCGGGGCTGCGCCGCGGCAGGCGGCACCCGCTGGATATCGATGAGGGTGAAGCGCTCGACTTCTGGCGGGTGGAGAAGGTGGTCAAGGGCGAATCGCTGCGCCTGCGGGCGGAGATGCGCCTGCCGGGTCGGGCGTGGCTGCAATGGGAGACGCGTCCGGACAAATCGGACCCGGCGGGGAAGACGCTGCTGGTGCAGACCGCGCTATTCGAGCCGAAGGGCGTGCCGGGGTTTTTTTACTGGTACACGATTGTGACGGCGCAACAGTTTATATTCGGGTCGATGGCGAAGGCGGTGGCGCGAAGGGCGGAGAGAAGAGCGGAGTCTTGATTGGGTGGCGTGGTCTGAGCGGAGCGTGGCCCACGACACCCATCAAAGCAGACTGTTCTCTGGCGAAGCGAGGTAGGAGTACAACCATGGAAGATTGGGAACGGGTGAAAGAGATCATTGAAGCGTGTCGCCCATTGCTGGGAGACGACACTCTGGAGGAGGTCGATCACTACCTCACACATGACGAGTGGGAAATGGCTTTCGAAGGCTTGTTGATCGAACTGATGAGGGCGGATGTCGTGCCGCCAACCTATGACTTTGAGAAGTGGTGCGCGTTACTCAGAGATCTTGGCCTTGACGAAGATTCTGTCTTCGATGCGTATCTGTGGGATAAGTTCGTGGCTTGGGGAAAGACGAAGCGTCCGTAGCATGCTCCAGCGATTCGGGTGGCGTGGTCTACGCGCAGCGTAGCCCACGAGGAGCCGCCGATGCAGCGTAAGGTGTGCGTGGCCGTTGGATCTAACGGCCCATCCGTTGTCCTCGTGGGCTGCGCCCGACTTAGTCGGGCTTAGACCACGCCACCCGCCCGGTCTTTTTGGAGGTGCACCCCAGGCTGCACGACTTCGAATTCCCGGAAGTGATCATGCTGCTGACGATGAGTGTTGTGCAGTCGGCGTACCTGTGGCGGCAGGATTCTCATGGGTGAGGTGGTGGGCGCGGTGCGGGTTGGGATCGCGCCTTGCTGTCCTCGTGGCCTGCGCTTCGCTTAGACCACGGCACCCTTGGTGGAATCATCGTGATTTTCCGACTGGCTCGACCACTCGTCGAACCATTCGAGGAAGACGCGTTCGCCTTCGTCGGCTTCGGAGACGACGGTGGCGCCGCAGTTTCGGAGTCTTTCGGCGGCGTCGTGTTCGAAGGTGCGGACGATGACCTGGGTGTCGCCGGCGAGGCGCATGAGGCGTTCGTGGTCGCTGATGCGGCGCATGGTGGAGACGACGAGTTTGGCGTCGCGCAGGCCGAGGCGCCTCAGGAGCCAGGGGTCCGCGCCGTCGCCCCGGATGGCTTCGACGCCGTCGATCTCGGCGAGTTGATCGACCACGGCGGAGTCGTCGTCCACGGCGACGATCTTCTCGCCCGCGCTGGCGGCGCAGCGGATGATGTCGCGCGTGCTGGTGCCGCAGCCGATGAAGATGAGGTGGTCGTTGCGATCGACGCTGACGCCCTTGCGATCGGCGCCGGGGAGCAGGTGCATGATGCGCCAGGTGAAGCGGTCGGAGGAGATGGCGGGGGAGATGACCATGGTGAGGACGGTGAGCAGGACGATGGTGCCGAGGACGCTCTCGTCGATGTGGGCGTATTGCAGGCCGAGCAGGACGACGAGGATGCTGAGTTCGCCGGACTGGGCGAGGAGGTTGGTGACCTCGATGGAGGAGCGGGTGGTGAGGCCGAAGCGTCGCGCGAGGGGGATGAGCAGGAACGGGGCGAGGAGGAGGATGGCGGCGAGGAGGACGGCGTTGAAGATCACTTCGGTGGCGTGGAGGTTGCCGATGACTGCGCCGAGGAGCACGCCGAGGGTGACGAAGAAGACGGCGATGAAGAAGTCGGCGAGTGAGCCGAGTTGGCCGCGGACGAGGCCGCTGACGGGGAATCGGCTAAGGGCGATGCCGGCGAGGAAGGCGCCGCTCCAGATGGGGATGTCGAGCCAGTAGGCGGCGCCGACGAAGGCGAAGAGGGTGGCGAGCATGACGAGGAGGAGGGATTCCTCGTCGCGCTGGAGGTGGAGCATGAGTTTGGGTGCGAACCAGCGTGAGCAGGCCCAGGCGAAGAGGGCCATGGCGAGGGTGGCGCCGACGCCGCGTGCGCCCTGGGCGGTGGTCGCGCTGGTGAGGACCGGGAGGAGGAGGATGACGAGCAGGTTCTGGAGGAGGACCACGCCGAGGGCGAGGCGTCCGAAGGACTCGAAGAATTGTTCGCGCCGTCGGAGGAGGGAGACGACGACGAGGGTGGAGCTGGGAGCGATGGCGAGGCCGATGTAGGCCGCGCCCCGCTGGCCGAAGCCCAGCCAGATGGCGACGCCGAAACTGATGGTTCCGAGGAGGGCGAACTGGACGAGTCCGAAGACGAGTGCGGTGCGTTTCTGTTCGCCGACGGCGTCGATGTCGAGTTCGGAGCCGACGACGAAGAGGAGGAAGGCGAGGCCGAGTTGGAGGGTTTGCTGGAGTTCGTTGGCGTTCCCGAGCCATCCGGGGATGCCCAGGAGGAGGCCGGTGCCGATCATGAGCGGGATGCTGGGGACGCGGTAGCGCAGGGAGAGGCCCATGGCGACCGAGGCGGCGATGAGGATGAGCATGACCTCGAGCATCAGAGTTGTGCTCCGCAGGCGGCCATGAGTTCGCGGAGGCGTTCGTCGGCGGCGGCTTTGGAGTTGAGCACGAAGTCGGGGCTGAGTCGTTCGAGGCCGTCGAGGACGGATCGGTCGAAGCCGTGGATGGCGACGGGGATGCCGAGGGTGCTGCAGCGGTGGGCGAACATGCGGTTGGCTTCGTCGATTTTGAGCGCGCTGATGGCGAGTTTGGCGCCGTGGAGGTTGGCCTCGGCGAGGGTGTCGTCGTAGGAGATGTCGCCGAGGCGGGTTTCGACGGAGACCTTGGCGAGTTTGTGTGGGTCGGTGTCGATGGCGAGGACGCGTTCGCCGCGTGCGGCGAGGGCGTGTGCGATGGAGCGTCCCATGGAGTTCATGCCGACGATGACGATGTGGTCGTGGGGGTGGTCGTGGTGGGTTTCGGAGTTGCCCTTGTCGCCTCGGGAGGCGAGGCGGTCGAGGATACCGGTGGCGTCGAGGCGGCGGTAGAGCGGTTCGCGGATGCCCATGAGGACGACGGAGGCGACGATGGTGGTGAGGCCGACGACGCTGAGGAGGGAGACGGCTTCTTCGCTGTCGCCGAAAAGTCCCGCGGAGTAGGCGGCGGCGCCGAGGATGAGGGAGAACTCGCTGATCTGGCCGAGGCAGAGGGCGGCGTCGAAGGCGGTGCGTTTGGTGTAGCGGCTGAAGCCGATGAGGGCGAGGAAGACGGGCGGTTTCACGAGAACCACGAGGGTGCTGAGGATGAGCACGGCGGGCCACTGGGCGCGGACCTGGGCGGGATCGATTTCCGAGCCGAGGGTGACGAAGAAGACGGCGATGAAGAAGTTCATCAGCGGGCGGACTCGTCGGCGGAGGTCGTTGCGCCGTGGGAGTTGGCCGAGACTGACGCCGGCGAGGAAGGAGCCGATCTCGACGGAGAGGCCCATGAGGTGGGCGAGTTCGACGAGCAGGAAGCACCAGGCGAGGGCCCAGATCATGGAGGCGCGGGGTGACTTGGAGACGATGCTGAAGAGCCAGGGGAGGATGTAGCGGGCGGCAAGGAGGGTGAGGCCCATGAGCAGGGTCATGAAGAGAAAGGCGCGTCCGATGCCGGTGGCGATGGAGGCGACATCCATCGAGCCTTCTTCGCCGGAGGAGCCGAGGCCGGCGAGCACGGTGAGCACGATGATGACGGCGATGTCCTGAACGAGAAGAATGCCGACGGCGATGCGTCCGTAGGGGCTTTCGATCTCGCCCCGTTGGTCAAGGACCTTGACGACGACGACGGTGCTGCTGAAGCCGAAGGCGATGGCGAGGATGAGTGCTTCGGAGGTGTTGAAGCCGAGGGCGAGACCGATGCCGAGGACACCCGCGCCCATGACGAGCATCTGGCCGATGGCGCCGATGAGGGCGACGGGGCCGACGCTTTTGATTTCCTTGAGGCTCATCTCGAGGCCGACGAGGAAGAGCAGCAGGACGATGCCGATCTCGGAGATGGTGGCGAGTGCGCTGGGTTCGCCGGATTCGCCGACTTGTGTGGCGGATTCGGGGAGCAGGCCGAGGACCGGGCCGATGAGGAGGCCAGCGAACATGTAGGCGACGATGGAGGGGATGCGGAGTTGGCGACCAACGAGCATCATGGCCGCGGCGGCGATGATGATGAGGCCCAGGGCTTCGAGGAATGCTTCGCCGGTCACGCGCGGGATTGTAGCGGTGGGGGGAGAGGTGATATTTGTGAGAGCACGAAAAAAGCCCGACGCCGAACCGAGGTTCTGACGCCGGGCCTCGTGGGGGTCTGGAAAGGCCGCTGGAGAGCGTGACGAAGGAGAGGTTCGTCCACTCCTGAGTGTGTAATGGGAGTCTGTGGCCCCTCCAAGTGGCGAGCGAGTTCCTGTGCCGAACCGTTCGCCTCTATGAAGGGGTTCGACCGAAGTTCACTCCCGGTTCCACCGGTTTCCGAGATTTGCGTTGCAAGATGAGCCCGTTTTCTGGTGACCAGATTCAGGCAGTTTTGAAGGCAGAGGGGTGGCGCGGAGTCGGGAATCAGAAGTTGATCGCGCCGAGTTCGCGGAGTTTTGCCATGGCCTGTTGAAGATCGGACCAGACGCGTCGTCGGTTCTCGGGCGTATAGGCCCGGAGGAGATAGGCCGGGTGGTAGGTGGGCATGACGGGGATGCCCTCGAAGTTGTGCCAGATGCCGCGGAGCGAGCCCATGGAATCGCTGGTTCGGAGCAGGTAATTGGCCGCCGGTTTTCCCAGGGTGACGATGACGCGCGGTTGGACGATGCGGATCTGTTCTTCGAGGAAGATGCCGTCTTGGGCGGCCTCTTCGGGGGTTGGGGTCCGGTTGTTGGGCGGGCGGACTTTCAGGATGTTGGCGATGTAGACGCCGCGTGGTCCCTCGGCGGCGCGATCGAGGTGCATCGCGGTGATCATCTCGGTGAGTTTCTGGCCGGCGCGTCCGACGAAGGGGATGCCCGAGGCGTCTTCGTCGGCTCCGGGGGCTTCACCGATGAACATGAGCGCGGCGTCGGGGGAGCCGTCGGAGAAGACGATCTTGTTCCAGCCGGGCATGTTCTTCGCGACGATGCTCTCGCGCTCGTAGCGTTCGCGGAGTTCGGCGAGGCGTTCAACTTTGGATGAGGTTGTGGCTCCCGACGGAGCGGGGGCCTGCGGCTTCGTCTTCGGCTTGTCCGGCGATGCCTGGGCGGGTGGTTGGGCGGCGGGTTGGGCTTGTGACGGTGGCGTGTGTTCGACGGGTGTGGCGTCGGTCACGCTGCGCGGAGCGATTGGCATGACCTCGACGCCGAGGAGTCGGCTGGTCATGGCGTGCTGGCGGGCGAGGCGCCACGCGTGGTTTTGGTCTTCACTCGCGCTCACGCTGCGAGTGTACCCGGTGCGGCTCGCGATGGTGATGGGTGTTCAGGAGTGTGCGTGAGTGGTTGCGATGGGGCGTGCCTTGCGGGTGGCGATGCGAGGCTCGTTTGTTGGTTCTGTGGTCCGGGTATCGGTACCGGCTGCGTTGAAGCCGAGGTAACGGGAGACGAGTTCGCCGCGACTGCTGGCTTCGAGTTTGCGGTGCAGGGATTTCACATGGTCGTGGACGGTGTGTGGGCTGCGACCGATTTTCTCGGCGATTTCGCGGACGGAAGCGCCGGAGACGAGTTCGACGAGGATGAGTTGCTCGCGAGTTGTGAGTTGTTGGCTGAAGCCGTTGCCGAAGGCGAGGGATGCGCGTTCGGCGAGGATCGGGAGCAGGGCGTGGAGGATCTCGGGCTCGGCGCGCTCAAAGCGTTGCATGGCGTTGGGTGAGCCGACTTCAAGGATGAGTTCGCGTCCGGGCGGGCTGTCGGGGAGGGCGATGTCTGCGCAGAGCAGTTCGCGGATGCCGAGTTTGGCCCAGCGTTTTCCTGCTGGTGTGACCGGCCAGCGGGACCATGAGGGGAGTTCCCGGAGTTTGGCGATCCGGGGTTTGGGGTTGGCGGGCCCAGGTTCGGAGGTGTCGTTGAGCGTCCAGCCGAGGTCGGTGCAGGAGTCTGGGTGGACGCGATGGAGTGTGAGCGGTTGCTGATCGCTGGCGGCACCAGAGGCGAGGATCTTCAGTATGCGACCGCCGCCTCGTAGATCGGACCACTCGGCGATGGTGATGCTGACGACGCAGTCTGGGCAGACCCTGAGCAGGGTTCGGCCAGCGGTTTCACACCAATCGGGTGTTGCGACCGCGGGCAGGCGAGCGATCAGCGATGCCACACGGCTGCTGAGGGAAAGGTGCGCGATCGAGAGCTTCGCTGCGATCATGGCGAGTTCCCTTCAAAGAGGGAGTGCTGCGAGTGCTCGTCGGGTCGGCACAGCCCCGCCCGAACTCTCGCATCCATCTCCCCGGTCATAATCTCCTTGAGTATCGCCGAGAATTGGGGGATCGCGACCGGAAAAAGGCTTGATTTAGGCAATATTCGACGCTTTGGCGGCCTTTGATTGCCCTAAATAGGGGATTTAGGGCGAGTTGGCTGGCTTGAAAAGGCGAGATTTTATTTGGAAATGTCACCACCCCGGGCAAGTTGATCGGCGATACGGGTCGCCAGATCGGCATCGTTCCCAACCACCCTGGTGACAAGTTGTTCCGGTCCGATCGCGCCCTGGCGTGGGTCGTCGGTAAATGTGGCGAGGCGGATCGAGGTGGGGGAGAGTCGGCGTCCGGGCCGGTAGACCTGTTCGATGATGACGCTCACATTGACTTCAATGGTGCCCGCGAAGCGGCGCAAGTCGTTGCTGACGGGGTCGAGCGGGTTGGCGCGGTTGGTGGCGTCGGTGACGGGTGAGAAGTGGATGGTGGCGATTCGGCGGTTGCGCTGGATGAGGTCGTTGGTGGATTGGGAGAAGGTGCTGGCGTGGTCGATCCAGGGTGTGGCCCAGCCTGCGGACGAGATGGGGGCGGTGGTGAGGAGGCCTGCCCGGGCGTCGATGCGCTCGAGTTCGAAGTGATTGTCACGGAGGACATCGCGTGCGGCCTCGAAGTACAGGGGGTACTCGGCGGCGGGGATGCGGAAACTGGCGGTGGCTCGCTGCTCGGAGGCGCAGCCACCGAGGAAGAGAGCGGACAGCGTGAGCAGAACGAACACGACGCGTGCGGTGCGTGGGGCCATGGTCAGAGTGTACCGCTCCGGGTCGGGTGGGTGCGATCGGGTAGGATGGCCGCCCCTTGCGGGAGGATATGGCCGCGGGGCAGAGAGACCCATTTTCCAGCAGACGAACCGGAGAGAGAAGAGCTATGAACGCCGCCAGCGGACTCATCAAAGGCAACGCCGTGGTCGCCCAATCGGGAGGGCCGACCGCCGTGATCAACCAGTCGATGGTGGGTGTGGTCGAAGGGCTGCAGGGTATCGAGGCGATCGGGACGATTTATGGCGCCCGGCACGGGGTGCAGGGCATGGTGGCCAAGAACTTTGTGGACCTGACCAAGGTTCCTCAGGAGCAGTTGGACCTTGTCGCCGCCACGCCGTCGGCGGGGTTGGGTTCGACGCGGGACAAGCCGGATGCGGATTACTGCGCGCGGATCTTCGAATCGCTGCGGGATCTGGACATCCGGTATTTCTTCTACATCGGCGGGAATGACTCGTCGGACACCTGCCGGATCGTGAATGAGTTGTCGAACCAGTCGGGGTACGAACTGCGGTGCTTCCATGTGCCCAAGACGGTGGACAACGACCTTGTCGAGAACGACCACACGCCGGGGTATGCCTCGGCGGCGCGGTATGTGGCGATGGCGTTCATGGGCGACAACCTGGACAACGCTTCGATCCCGGGTGTGAAGATCAATGTGGTGATGGGTCGGCACGCGGGGTTCCTGACCGGTGCCGCGGCGCTGATGCGCGAGCGGGAGGGAGACGGGCCGCACTATGTGTATGTGCCGGAGCGGACCTTCTCGCTGGAGAAGTTCGTGGAGGATGTGGACGCGGCGATGACCAAGCACGGTCGCTGCCAGGTGGCGGTGAGCGAGGGCATTCAGGACGAAGAGGGCACGGCGATCGGTGCGAAACTGATCCGGAACGCGCAGACGGACGCGCACGGGAATGTGCAGTTGTCCGGGTCGGGTGCGTTGGGTGATCAGTTGGCGGACCTGCTCAAGAAGGAGCTGAAGCCGGTCGGTGGGAAGACGCCGCGTGTGCGTGCGGACACGCTGGGCTACGCGCAGCGGTGCTGGCCGGACGCGAGCCCGGTGGACCAGCAGGAAGCTCGCTCGGCGGGCCGCTTCGCGGCGGGGCTCGCGAAGAGCGGCGACCTCGACGGCTCGATCGCGATTGTTCGCACGAGCACGGAGCCCTACAAGAGCGGGATGAAGCGGGTGGACCTGTCGGCGGTCGCCGCGAAGACACGCCACATGCCCGACGAGTTCATCGCGAAGGCGGGCAACGATGTGACCGATGAGTTCCGCGACTGGTTGCGTCCGCTGGTGGGGGAGATGCCGCGGGTTGGGCGGCTTTGAGGGTGTGACGCAGAAGAAGTACCCGAAGCCTGCGCTCCAGGCTCTTATCGCCGTAATTATCTGAGTTGGATGGCGCCGTGGGTGGCCATGGCGCAGCCGCAGAGTTTGTAGAGGGCCCGAGCGCCGACGGAGGCGTTCCATTCGCGGTCGCCCTCGGTGGGGCAGACTTCGACGAGGTCGAAGCCGATGACGGTTTTGCCGGCGCGCACGAGGCGTTCGAGGACGAGGGCGTATTCGCCGAAGTTCAGGCCGCCGGGGACGGGGGTTCCGGTGCCGGGGCAAAGGTCGGGGGAGAGGCCGTCGATGTCGACGGTGATGTAGACCAAGTCGGGGAGTTGCTGGATGGCCTCGTCGATGAGGGCCATGACCGATTCGCCCGCGGCGCGACGCCGGGCCCAGTCCTGATCGAAGTGGGTGATGACGCGGCCGTCTTTGCGAGCCGGGTGGTTGAGCTCGGCTTCGCAGTAGTCGCGGATGCCGATCATGACGACGCGCTTGAGGTTGGCGCAGCGGTCGAGGGCGTTGTGCAGGATGGAGGCGTGGGACTGCTCGAAGCCCTCGTAGGCGACGCGCAGGTCCATGTGGGCGTCGATCTGGAGGATGCCGAACTTGGCGTTCTGGCCGGCGACGAAGTCATCGACGGCGCGCATCGCGCCGAGGGGGGTGGAGTGATCGCCGCCGAGGAGGGCGGGGATCTTGCCGGATGCGAGGACGGACTGGGTGGAGGCGTAGACGGACTGTTCCATCTTCGCGGAGTAGTCGTTGACTTTGGTGAAGTCGGCGTCGCTGCCCTCGCCACCGGCCTCAATGATGGGTTCGGCGATGTCCCGGGCCTCGTCGCTCCATTTGGCGATGTTGGGGTCGGCCTCGCGCAGGTAGATGCCGTGTTCGTAGAGGCGCCCGTACTGGTGGTCGAAGAGGTCGACCTGCATGGAGGCGTTGTAGATCGCTTCGGGTGCGCAGGCGGTTCCGGTGTGGTAGCTGGTGGTGGCGTCGAAGGGGACGGGCGTGATGACGACGCGGGACTGCGCTTCGGAGTGGGGGAGGCCGTAGATGCCGGAGGCGGTAGCGGCGGCGTCGGGGTCGAAGTTGGTGAGGGCGGGTTGTGGCGCGGAGTCGTTCATGACTTCGAGTGTACGCCCGGGAGCGCGTATGATGCGCGCGTGAAGTACGCGATCGTCATTCCGACCGGAGGTGCCGACCGGCCCTGTGAAGCCCTTGACGGGCTCACGCCGCTGGGTGCGGCGACGAAGCCGTCGATGGACCGTATCAGTGCAACGGGCCGGCAGGGTACGGCGCGGACCGTTCCGCGCGATGACCTGACCGGTTCCGGGACCGGGCTGTGCTCATTGCTGGGTGTGGGTGAGGCGCCGAGCGACGGGCAGTTGCGGGCCAGTGCGGCGGGGATTGCGTTGAAGCCGGATGACCTCGCGTTGCGCCTGGATCTGGTGTGCGTGTCCGCTCCGGAGGATGAGGATCGCGGGCGTTCGGTGCTGCTGGCGCACCGGGCAGCGGGGCTGACCACATCCGAGGCGCGGGTGCTGCTCAACGATCTGGTCGCGCATTGGAAGCAGGCGTTGCCCGAGGAGGGGACGCTGCTGGAGCGGCTGTCGGTGCATGTGGGTTCGCGCGGGGCGCACCTGCTGGTGGATCATGGCGGGCGGATCGCGACTGCGCTGGATGCATCGCCCTTACGCACGGACGAACCGGAGGCGCTGCTGGGGCGGGCCTGGCAGGACGCGCCGCCGCGGGGCGCGGCGGGGGATCTGGTGGCGCAGTTGATGGAAGCGAGCCACGGGTGCTTCGCGGATCACGAGATCAACCGGGCGCGGGTGGAATCGGGGATGCTGCCCGTGTCAATGGCGTGGATCAGCGGGGTACCGCTGGTTGGTCCGGCGAATCTGAAGCGGTTCGAGGATGCCCACGGGGTGAAGGCGGCGATGGTGTCGCGCTCGCCCCACGCGCTCGGGCTGGCGGGGCTTCTTGGGATCGACCGGATTTCGTTGCCGGAGGCGGAGACGCTGAGCGAGCGGATCGCTTCGCTGGGTGAATACGCTCGGTCAGCGTTGGACCGGTACGACCTGGTGATCGTGGAGACCGAGGCGACGGCGGAGGCGGGGCTGGACGGTGATGTTCACGCGAAGATCGAGGCGATGGAGTTGATCGATCGGGAACTGCTGACCCCGCTGCTGGCCCGGCTTGAGGAAGAGGGCGACAACGAGCAGAACCCGGATGAGCCGGGGTATCGGTGCATGGTCGCATGCGACAGGGTGATCTCGAGTGAAGAGCGGTTGCCGCTGGATGATCCGGTGCCGTTCGCGATGTGCGGTTCGTGGGTGCGGTCGGTGGTGCAGGGGCCGTTCACGGAGGCCGAGGCGCACGAGGCGGATCTGCACATCGAGCGGGCGAGCGATCTGATGGAATACTTCCTGTTCAGCGGGCTGAAGCGCCCGCGTTCGACGCGTCGGCCCCGGCGTGCATCGTCTTCAACACCTTCGGAATCCTGAGAACGAAAGAGGTCGCGTGGTCGCAGGCAATACCAATACCGACGAGAACTGGGTCTGGCTCAATGGCGCGCTGCTGTCGCACGACGAGGCGAAGGTCTCGGCGTTCGATGCGGGGTTCCAGCACGGCGTGGGTCTGTTCGAGACGATGCACGCGACGATGACGGCGGACGGGCCTCGGGTGTTCCGGGTCGAGCAGCACCTGGCCCGGCTGAAGGAATCGGCGTCGATGCTGCAGCTCACGGAGAACCTGCGCACGGGTGCGCTGGCGGAGGCGGTGGAGCGTGTGGTCGAGCAGAGCGGGCTGGTGACCGAGGCGAGCGATGCGCGGGTGCGTCTGACGCTGACCGGTGGTGACCTGAACATGCTGCATCGCGGTGAGTCAACATCGATGGATCCGACGATCCTGATCGCGGTGACGCCGTCGGTGAAGTACCCGGAAGACATGTTCAACAAGGGCGTGCTGGTGACGGTCGCGGATGCGAAGGCGAACCCGCTGAGTTTCCATGAGGGGCACAAGACACTCAATTACTGGTGGCGTTTGCGCGAGTTGCAGACGGCTTCGACCAAGGGCGCGGCGGAGGCGCTGGTGCTGCAGGTGACGAACCATGTGTGCGGCGGCGCGGTGTCGAACCTGTTCGCGGTGATCGATGGCACGCTGGTGACGCCGATTGCTCGTGGAGAGGAAGAGCCGGGCGGGGTGCAGAGTCCGGTGCTGCCTGGGATCACGCGCAAGGCGATCATCGAGTTCGCCGCGGCGAAGAACATCGGGTGCGACAAGCGTTTGCTGGCGGTAGGGGATGTGCTCGATGCCGACGAGGTGTTCCTGACGAACTCGAGTTGGGGCGTGCTGCCGGTGCGGGCGATCGAGGCGAAGACGATCGGCGCGGGGATGCCCGGTGAGGTGACGCGGGGGCTGCGGGAGGCGTGGCTCACGGCGATGAAGAGCGAGATCTGAGGAGGATGTAGACGGGTGGCGTGGGTTCATACAGGATCACGCCACTCCCCTTCCTCGTGAAGGCTCGATCTGCATGTCGGGTCAGGAATCGAGGTACTTTTCGGGTATCGCGATGCCCTGCTGCCGGAAGAAGGAGAGTTGGTCGAAGTAGCCTCGTTGGAAGACGATCTGGTCGTTGCGCACTTGGAAGAAGCCGCACCCACGCAGGCCGTTCGGATCGCTCCATTCCAAGATTGCCCATTCTCCATCTTCGAAGATGTTCTCGACGATGCAGGTCATGGAGGCTCGCCCGAACTCGACCTCAAACATGTGCCGGATCTCGTCTCGGCCATGCAGCGGATCCATCACCACCTGGTGATTGACTGCATCGGTTGCGTAGAGCGAGGCGAGGCCATTGACATCGCCCTCATTGAAGCGGCGGACCCACACTTGGACGAGTTGTTTCGGTGACATGGAGTCCCCCTTCGGTTTGTTTGCGGTGTTCATCGTGCAGGCTCACACAAGCTGGGTCATGGACCGGCGGTCTGTGAAGCCGTCGCTGCACTGACGCCGCGACACTCAGCATCTGCATCGGGGATCGGTCAGCGTTGGGGGCTTCTCACGACCCGGACATTGCTTCGGCCTTCGTTCGAACTGCCGGTGATTTTCATCAGCAGCCGACGAATCCCGATCACCACGGCGAGGATCGCGACGACGATCAGGCCGACGGCGAGGGCGAAGAGGCCGAGGATGACGCCGAGGCCGACGAGGATCAGGAAGATGATCGTGCCGAGGACGCGTCTGAGCAGGGACTGCTCGCGCTGGAGTTGGACGAAGCGCACGCGAGCGGCCTGCCGGAACTGGCTGGCGGCTCCGAAGGGAGAACCGCCAGCAGAAAAGGGGCCGGAGCCGAATGGGCCGGACGAGTTGGGCTGTTGGTCAGCGCTCATGAACAGATTGTAGGGATTGCGGGTTGGAGAATTCCGCAGGATTTGGAGGTCGTCGCAGAATCAGCGTCGGCGCCGGTGGAGGGCGCATCCTCCGGCGATGAGGGCGAGTGCCGCGGTGCCCGGTGAGGGGTAGGCGACGGACATCACGGTGAGGGTTTTGGTGAAGGCCGAGGGGAGGAGGTGCTCGTAGGGATTTTCCCATTCCTGCTGGGCAGCGGCGAAGAGGAGCAGGCGGTTTCGGCGGGTGGTTTCGTCCTCGATGACGGTGAGGGAGAAATCGTCGAGGGGGTCTTCGTCGGCGCGGATCAGGTGGTCCTGTGAGGTGCGGGTTTGGCGTGCGGTGGCGTCGAAGGCGAGGCGGGTCGCGGCGAGGGCCCAGGCACCGGCGGCTTCGCCGCAGGCTGCAACGGCGGTTTGGACGCTGGATGAGGCCGAGATACCGGTTGCGGTGGACTGGGTGAGGAGCGTGAGTCGGGTGGTGCCGATCAGGTCCTCGAGTGTGAGGAGCAGGGAACCGCCCAGGCGGTCGTCGTCGGGGCGGATGAGCAGGGCGGGCTGGCCCTGGTTCCAGACGGGTTCGGCGAGGAGGCGAAGGGGTGGTGGTGCTGGCTGAGTGAGGGGTGATGGCCAGAGGGAGGGGGCATCAGCGAGTGTGTGGGCGCGCACGGGCGCGAGGGGGGCGAGGCATAGCCAGCCGAGGGTCGCGAGCGCGGGATGGGTGCTCGTCATGGCGGGCATGGGTCGGCGTGGCTCCTTCGTGGGCATGCTCAGGCTGGGCGTCCGGAATGGATCGGGGGGATGTGTTGCCCACAGCATGGCGCAGAGTGGGAACCGGTGTGGGCCGCACATCCGGTGGAACCCAAAAAACCTGAAATATCTGCGCTTTTGCAGGAGATATCGGACCTTTCTAGGCCCGAAAACGCCCTTTCTACGGTGGTTTTGATTGCTGTGGATGACTTGACGGATGACGCATGGCGGGAGCTCGGGCGGGTATGATGAACCCCGGACATTCCCCTACCTCCACGGAACGGATCAGCATGGCGAAGGCCTCGGAGAAGACCCAGTCAAAGACCGAATCCAAGAGCAAGATTGGCAAGGGCTTCGTCCACCTCCATCTGCACTCGGAGTACTCGCTGCTCGACGGTGGGAACCGGATTGACCGGCTGGTCAAATGCGTGGCGGAGTTGGGTATGGACGCGTGTGCGGTTACCGATCACGGCAACCTGTTCGGTGCGCTGGCGTACTACACCCAGGCGAAGGCCAAGGGCATCAAGCCGATTCTCGGGTGCGAGGCGTATGTCGCGGCGAAGGATCGCACCGACCGGACCTACACGGGTGTGGCCGACGGTGGGTACCATCTGGTCATGCTGGCGGAGAATCTGACCGGCTGGCAGAACCTGATGTACCTGGCGTCGGAGGCGTACCTGACGGGCTTCTACTTCAAGCCGCGGATCGACCGTGCGCTGATGGAGAAGCACAACGAGGGGTTGATCGTCATCAACGGCCACCTTGGCTCGGAGTTGGCGTTCCACCTGGTCGAGTACGAGAAGACCAAGGACAAGACGCACTGGAAGCGTGCGGTTGAAGTCTGCGAGTGGCACCAGCGCGTGTTTGCGCCGACGGAGCAGGGGCCTCGGTTCTTTGTGGAGTTGCAGCACCATGTGCCCGAGCAGATCGCGATCAATCCGCACCTGATCCGGTTGGCGAGGGAGCAGGGTCTGCCGATCGTGTGCGACAACGACTCGCACTTCCTCAAGGCGGAGGAGTGGGATGCGCACGACACGCTGATCTGCATCTCGACGGGCAAGAAAAAGGACGAGCCGGGGCGGATGAAGTACACGCCGGAGCTCTATGTGAAGAGCCCGGAGCAGATGCGCGAGATCTTTGATTCGCCCAAGTCAGCGCCGATGTATCGCGAGGAGTGGGACGGCCTGGAGGGGAAGACCACGGTCGGCGCGGAGGCGTGTGACAACACGGTGCGTATCGCGGATCGGTGCAATGTGGATCTGACCTTCGGCAACCATGCTCCGGTCGTGGAGCCGGTGGGGCCGGATCCGAAGAAGCAATTGAAGTACAAGGGCGAGCCGGACCGCACGAAGTGGTTCAAGCAGTTCTGTGCCGATTTCGAAGTGCTGCCGTTCAAGCCCGGTGAGAGCGCGTACACCGAGGATGAACTGAAGGCCCAGTGTGACGATGTGCTGCGCCGCTTGTGTGAAGCGGGGATCATCTGGCGCTACGGCGACAACATCCTCAACCGGAAGGGCAACGCGCAGCACGACGAGAAGCGGGCCAACGAGATCATGGACCGGCTCGATCGCGAGTTGGGCGTGCTACGTGACAAGGACATCAGCGCGTACTTCCTGATCGTGTGGGACTTTGTGAACTGGGCGCGTCAGCACGGCATCCCGGCGACGGCGCGTGGTTCGGGTGTGGGGACGATGGTTGGTTATGTGCTGGGCCTGTCGAACGCGTGCCCGGTGCATTACGGGCTGCTGTTCGAGCGGTTCACTGACCCGGACCGATCGGAGTATCCCGATATTGATATCGACCTCTGCCAGGACGGGCGACAGAGGGTGATCAACTTCGTGCGCGAGAAGTACGGGCATGTGGCGCAGATCATCACCTTCGGGACGCTGAAGGCGCGTGCCGCGGTGCGCGATGTCGGACGCGTGATGGACCTTCCGCTGAAGGCGGTGGACGCGATCGCCAAATTGGTGCCCGAGCACCCGAAGATGACTTTCGAGAAGGCGCTGCAGCAGGAGCCGCTGCTGAAGGGCATCTACGACGGCGATGCGAGCGCGGAATCCGAGGTGTTCAAGCATCTGCCCGATGGTGCGCCGCGTGATATCCGCCGACTGATCGACACCGGCAGGGTTCTTGAAGGGCAGGCGCGACACGCGTCGGTGCACGCCGCGGGCGTGATCGTGGCGACGCGTCCGCTGCACGAGGTGGTGCCGCTGTACCGCCCGGCGGGCACTGAGGATGTGGTGACGCAATGGGACGGTCCGACCTGCGAGAGGATCGGTCTGCTCAAGATGGATTTTCTGGGCTTGCGCACGCTCAGCGTGATCGAGCGCGCGAAGTCGCTCATCCGCGAAACGCTTCCGGAGGATGAGATCTGGAAGGCGCTGTATTTCGATCGCCCGGACCAGATGCCCGATGAGAAGACGCGGGCGCAGGTGGATCCGCTCGACCTTGAGGCGCTCAGCCCGGATGACCCGCGTGTGTACCGGCTGTTCCAGCGGGCCGACACGACGGGTGTGTTCCAGTTTGAATCCGGTGGGATGCGCAAATTGCTCAAGGAGATGAAGCCGGACCGGCTGGAGGACCTGATCGCCGCGAACGCGCTGTACCGCCCGGGCCCGATGGACCTGATTCCGGACTACAACGCGCGCAAGCATGGCGAGCAGGAGGTGCCGAAGGTTCACCCGATCGTCGATGACCTGACGAGCGAGACCTACGGGATCATGATCTACCAGGAACAGGTCATGCAGATCGCCAACCAGCTCGGCGGGATCCCGCTGCGTGCGGCGTACACGCTCATTAAGGCGATCTCGAAGAAGAAGGAAAGCGTCATCAACGATGCTCGCCCCAAGTTCATCGAGGGTGCGGGCAGCAAAGGTCTGGCCAAACAGGACGCCGAGGAACTGTTCGAGTTGATTCTCAAGTTCGCCGGTTACGGCTTCAACAAGAGTCACTCGACCGGCTACGCGATCGTGGCCTACCAGACCGCGCTGCTGAAGACCTACTTCCCGAATCAGTACATGGCGGCGTTCCTGACTTATGAGAGCCAGGCGCAGAAGGTCGAAGACTGGATCAAGTACAAGGACGACTGTCGCAAGACGGTGTTTATCGACAACTCAGTGGGTGTGGAGATCAAGCCGCCGGACATCAACCTGTCGGACTCGGATTTCAGTGTGGTCTTTGAAAAGGACGAGGCTCAGACCGCGCTCGGCGGGCACATCCGATTCGGCCTGAAGGCGCTGAAGGGTGCGGGCGGCAAGGCGATCGAGGCGATCGTCGAGGAACGGCGCGCAAACGGGCCGTTCAAATCGTTGTTCGATTTCTGCGAGCGCACGCCTCCGGGCACGGTGAACAAGGCGACGATCGAAGCGCTGATCTGCTGCGGGGCGTTCGATTCGGTGCACGGCATCAACGAGCGGGCCTCCATGGTCGCCTCGATCGAGAGCGCGGTCTCGGCGGGGCAGTCGCTGGCCAAGGACCGTGCGGCCGGGCAGTCTTCGCTGTTCGGTGGCGGGGGCGAGGAGAACGCGCCGCCGGTCTTCGATGCGCCTGAACCGACGCTACACAAGGCCACGCCGTGGACGGAATCAGAGATGCTGCTCAAGGAGAAGGAGGTACTGGGCTTCTATGTCTCCAGCCATCCGCTCGACCAGTGGAAGCAGCGGATCGAGGGCTTCGGCACGATCAACACGCAGACGATCAAGGAGCGCCGACAAGAGCAAGCGGGCGTGCTCGGTGCGCTGGTGAAGTCGGTGCGGATCGTCAATACACGCAAGGGCGACCGCATGGCGATCGTCACGGTCGAGGACGACATGGGCGTGCTCGACGCGGTGCTCTTCCCGCGCACCTATGCCGAGTGCGGCGAGTTCCTCACCAACGACTCGGTCGTGTTCCTTTTGGGAACCATCGACTTCTCGCGTGGCGACCCGCAACTCATTGTCGAGAAGATCGTGCCCATCGAGCAGGCCACCGAGAAACTCGCGAAAAACATGGAGATCATCATCGACGAGAACCGCCTGAACGGCTCTTCGCAGGACACGATGATGCAGCTCAAGGGCCTCCTGCGTTCGCAGTCCACCATGGGCGGCGGCTCAGGACGCACCGCGGTGCCGCTGACGCTGGTGGTGCGCACCGGCAAGGAACGGATCACTCTGCGTAGTTCGACGATGCGCATCTGTCCGACGGGCGAACTGATCGAACTGATCGAGCGCGTGGCGGGGGCAGGGTGCGTGCGGGTGACCGGTGGGTTGCCGGATGGGTTTGGTCAGCGGAATAACCGCAGGCGGTTTGCGAAGTCGGGGTGAAACGGATCGGGTTTACTCGTTTCCCGCCAGCGCCTCCAGCCTTCCATTGAGCACCCGCAGCAGTTCCCGCTCACGCGTCTGTTCGCGTTTGTCGAAGCGCCCGATCTTCGCGTGGGCGATGAGGCGCTGGGAGACCTGGCTCCACAGGCTGAGCGGGGAGTCGTCGGGGGTGCGGATCATCAGCCAGCCCTGCTCGTCGAGGACCGAGAGCAGTTCGTACTCGCGCTCCCACGGGTTCGGCGTGGTGATGTTCACCACCGTCAGGCCCGGCTCGACCTGGCTGACCGACCAGCGGACCGCGGCGTCGAGGTCGACGGGGCGTCCGTTGAGGACGACTGAGCCAGTGCTGTTGTAACGGGGCTCCAGAGCCGCGAGTTCTTCGAGGGTGGGCTCTGGTGCCTCTTTCACGCAGCCGCTCAGCAGAACGCCCGCAAACGCCGTTGACCCAACCAGAATCCTAAAAATTGTTCTGCTCATGTCGGACCTTCCTGACCTTTCCCGGGTAAAATGACGATGGCACTGTAACCGGGCCAATCGTCCGGCGGGCATGGTGGGCCCGGTGCTCCTGACCGAAGATGTATCCCCGGCACGCAGACAGGCGGTCGGGTCCAGAAAAGGTTCCTGCGGGAAGGCTCCCGCGTCATGCCGGAAGGAACGCTCTGAGCGTGGAAGCAACGATTCGTGTTCCCGGCGGTGTCGATGTCGTCTCCGTCTTTGGCCCCTCCGAGCGCCACCTGAAGATGGTGCGCGAGGCCCTCGGGGTGCAGATGTCGGCCCGTGGTCGGGTGATCCGCATCTCCGGCGATCGTGCGCCCGTGCGGGCCGCGCACCGGGTCATCGAGCGGACGGTGGAGGCGGCCCAGCGTGGTCGGGCCTTCGGGCGCCGGGAGGTGCTGGACGCCATCGCCGAGGCCTCGTGGAAATCCGATCAGGACCAGCACGCCTCCGGGCCCGGTGATGCCCCGGCGATCCTGGGTGGCGATGGCTTTGAGTCTGTCTGGACCGGCAAATTGGATGTGTACTCGAACGGGCGCCCGATCGTGCCCCGCTCGCAGAATCAGCAGTTTTATCTCGACCAGATGTTCGAGAACGATCTGGTCTTCGGCGTCGGCCCGGCTGGCACGGGGAAGACCTACCTGGCGGTCGCCGCGGCGATCCACCAGTTGAAGGCCGGGCGTGTGAAGCGTGCAGTGCTGGCGCGTCCGGCGGTGGAAGCGGGGGAGAAACTGGGTTTTCTGCCCGGGGACGAGTTGGCGAAGGTGAGCCCGTACCTGCGTCCGTTGATCGATGCGCTGCACGACATGCTGGACTACAACACGATCAAGCGGTTCATGGCCAGCGATGTGATCGAGATCGTGCCGCTCGGGTTCATGCGCGGTCGGACGCTGAACGATGCGATCATCATCCTGGATGAGGCGCAAAACACGACTAAGGGACAGATGCAGATGTTCCTGACGCGCATGGGCCAGCGATCGAAGATGATCATAACCGGCGATGTGACGCAGATCGACCTGCCCCGTCCGGGGGAGAGTGGTCTGATCGACGCGGCGCGCCGTTTGCGGCGGGTGAAGGGTGTGTCGTTCTGTGCGCTCGAGAAGGCCGATGTGGTGCGCCACGATTTGGTCCAGCGGGTGATCGAGGCGTACGCCGACAACGGAGACCCCGATGTGCTCAACCGCCTCACGACCAAGCGGGCGGTCGAGTTGATGCAGGACGATGCCCTGCCGGTGCCCGAGCACTCGACCGACTCGAACCACCAGGGAGATGCCAACCATGGCTGAGAAGCCTGCTGCCAAGCAGCCCGTCAAGGCTCGCCCGGGGCGTATCCGCCGGATCGAGCAGCGTCCGTCGCTCCTGTCGCGGATCGATACCACGGTGCGCGAATTGGTGACGCACCCGGCGTTTGTGGGCGTGCTTACGACGGCGGTGGTGCTGTCGCTCGTGCTCGGCGCGTCGATCATTCTGGGGCGCTCGGTGCTGGGCATCGCGATTGATCGGATCTCCGACCGCACGCACACCGTGCGAGCGCCCTTCGAGCGCATCGACAGCACGCGCACCGAACGCAACCGCGAGATCGCCGTCGCTTCCGCGCCACGCGTGTTTGTTCCGGAGACCGCGACGATCGACGCACTCGAGATGGAACTTCGCAGCCTGCCGCAGATGGTCAGTGAAGCCGGCACCTTCGAGGAGATTCCCGAAGAGATCAGGCGTGCGTACGGTTTGGAACCCGAAGATCTCTCGCTCCTCGCTGATCAGGTCCGCAACGGGAGCGAGATTGCCGCCACTTGGTCTACCGCGGTGACCAAACTCTTCAAGCAGTTTGAAGAAACCCCGCTGCTGGCTTCCGATGAACGCCAGGACGCGCTAGCGACCTCGGCTCGCATCATCGAGATCCACATTGAACCGGCCAAGCCCGGTGATCAATTCCGCGTTGCCCAGGTGTTCCCGAAGAACACGCTCGACCTCGGGACGAGCGATCGCAACGCTCTTCGCGAGCGTCTGGTCGCCATCGCGCGAGAGGCGGGGTTCCACGGCGGTCGTGCGGCAATCGTCGCCGAACGACTCCTGAACCTTGATCGGCCACTCTTCAGCGAAAGCCGAGAACTGACCCTCAAACGCGAGCAAGACGCCGCCGCCGCGATCACGCCCGAAATGATCCGCTACGAACCCGGCCAGACCATCGTCCGGCGCGGGGAGCGGATCACCGGACAGAAACTCCAGGAACTGGCCGCAGAACAGAGCGCCTACATCGAGACCATGCGAGCATGGGCGAAGTTTGCCTATGTGATGTCGGCGATCTTGATCGGCGTGGGCATTGTGGTTGGTGTGGGCATGTACCTGCGCGAGTATTACCCGCGGACACTGACCAGGCCGTGGCGCTGCGCGACGCTGGCGATCATGGTGGCGGTGGGTGTGGCTGGCGGGCTGTGGATGTCGGCCGGGTTGCCCGCGGCGATGTGGCTTGGATTGACGCTGCCGGTCACGCTGTCGACCATGATCACGACGGTGGCATACGACCGCCGGCTGGCGCTGGTGATCGGTGCCTCGATCGCGGTGACGCTGGGCGTGGCGCTCGCGCTGTCGCCGGCGGTGGTGGCGGCGCTGTTGGCGGGTGTGGCCGTGGTGTCGATCCGTCTGGACGACATCCGTACTCGCGGCGATGTGTTCTCAACCTCGGTGCTGACCGGACTGACGCTGGTGGTGGCCAGCGCGATCGTGAGCGTGCTGGACCGGCCGATTGTAGACGGGATCGCGCGTGAGGTGATCGTCGATGCGATCTACGCGGGCACGGGTGGCTTCGCCTCCGGGGCGATCCTGCTGTTCATGCTGCCCGCGGTGGAGCGGATCTTCGACATCACAACGGGCATGACGCTCACCGAGTTGCGTGACCCGAAGCAGCCGCTGTTGAGGTTGCTGCAGCAGCGTGCGCCGGGCACCTACAACCACTCGCTGAATGTGGCGACGATCGCCGAAGCCGCGGCGGACGCGATCGGCGCGGACGGGCTGCACCTGTATGTCGGCGCGCTGTACCACGATGTCGGCAAACTGAACAAGCCGGGCTACTTCGTGGAGAACCAGTCCAAGGGGCAGAACAAGCACAACAAACTGAACCCGGCGATGTCCGTGCTGGTGATCATCGGGCATGTGAAGGACGGGCTCGAACTCGCGCGCGAGTACAACATCCCGCGATCGCTGCACCACTACATCGAGAGCCACCACGGCACGACTCTGGTGGAATACTTCTACGACCAGGCCAAGAAGCAGGCCGACGCCGACGACCAGATCGAGCGCCCGAGCGAACTGGAGTACCGCTACCCCGGCCCGCGCCCACGCACGCGCGAGGCGGCGATCCTGATGCTCTGCGACGCCGTGGAGTCCGCGACTCGCGCGATGTCCGAGCCGACCCCGGCCCGCATCCGCCAACTTGTGCACGACATGGCGGCCAAGCGCCTCATGGACGGGCAGTTCGACGAATCGAACCTGACGCTGCGCGAACTGCACCAGATCGAGGGCGCGCTGGTGAAGTCGCTGTGCTCGGTCTACCACGGACGCATCGCGTACCCGTCGGACAACAAGCAGCCCCCGGCGAAGACGAACGAAACGCGGGCGGAATCGTCAAAGGCGGTTGGGGCGTAGCACCGGAACAACTCGCTGAGGGTCGTTCTCTGGATTCCCGCGGTCAACGGGCGGATCTGTCGGGATCTGTTTTTCCTGCCCTTCGCGCGCGCTCAGCGCGGATCAGCGTCAGCGCTTCCTCGATCGCTCGGTCGAGGTTGTCGTTGGTGATGAACGCGTCGTAGGCACCGTTGTTCTTGGCGCGGGCGATTTCTTCGCGGGCCGCGGCGAAGCGGCGCTGGATGACCTCTTCACTCTCGCGTTTGCGGGCGCGCAGGCGTTCGAGGAGTTCTTCTTCCGAAGGCGGGAGGATGAACAGGCCGAAGGCGGAGGGCATTTTCTTCTTGACCTGCTCGGCACCCTGCACATCGATCTCAAGGATGACCAGGCGCCCTCGCTCGAGTTGGGCATCGACGGGGGCGCGCAGCGTGCCGTAGCAATTCCCGGCGTAGACGGCGTGCTCAAGGAATTCGTCGTTGGCGATGCGGTCGGTGAACTGCTCGCCGGTCATGAAGTGGTAATCGACGCCATCCACATCCGCGTCGGTCTTGGGGCGGGTGGTGGCGGAGATGGAGAAGGTGGCGTCGGGGATGGAGCGTTCGATGGCTCGGGTGATCGTAGTCTTGCCGACGCCGGAGGGGCCGGAGATCACCTGCTGCAGGCCGTTGTGGGTATCCGACGGCAGACGGGGCTCGGGGTCGGGGCTGCGGAGGATGGGGGGCTGGTGCTTGGGCCGAACAGTGTACCCGGTAGCGGATGGGTGATCAGCGACCGGGTTAGCGTCCGGGGTTGTAGGGGCCGGTGTCGAGGCTTTGGGCGAAGCCGGTCGTGCGGAGTGCGCTGGCATCGGCGATCATGTCGAAATCGATGGCACGCTCGACCTGCTCACCGGTGGCGATGTCGGTGGCGATCACCTTCATGCGATAGGAGCCGACGGAGAGGTTGGCCGGCAGTTCGATCACCTGCACGATGAAGAAATCGCGGAGTTGGCGACGGGAGAAATCGACCACGGGCTGCGCATCCATCTGCCAGACGAGCGTGTTCTCGCTGTCGCGGGCGATTTCGGTGCCCGTGCGGTAGATCTTCAGGGCCTGCTGGACATTGACGACATAGCCGTCCACACCGTCGCGGTTGGAGGGGGTGCGGGTGAAGTGGTCGAGTTCCGTGTAGACGATGACGGGGTGCGGCGTACCGGCGATGAACTTGTAACGATCGTCGTAGCGTTCGACCTCGCGGTAGACGCCGAAATTATCCACGCGCAGGCAGAGGCGGGCATCTTCGATGGTGAGCATCTTGACCGCGCGCATCGCGGTGCTCGCGTCGTCGATCGCGCGGACGATGCGATCGAGGTCCACGAGGCCGGGGTCGAGTTCTCCCCGGAGCGAGGAGGCCAGGTTGAGCGTGGAGCGGAGGACCTCGCGCTCGTCGGGGGTGAGCCCGGCGAACTCGGAGGCGTCGTCGATGGTGCCGTAGGTCGCTTCGAACACGCCGGGCTGCACGGATTCGAGCAGGGCGATGCGGAACATGGCCCCGTACGGGCTGAGGGCGCGGTCGCCGGAGTCGGCGATCAGAGCACGGAGCGAGCGCATGGCCTCTTCGATCTGTGATTCGAGCGACGGCGGCTCGGGTTCGCCTGAACCGACGGCGAGGCCATCGTCGGGCTCTGCCGAGTCTGAGGCGAGCGCATCGGGCTGAGCCGGACCGTCTTCACCCGTTTCGATACTGCTTGCGCTCGCGTCCTCGGTGGGAGTCTGGACGACGATTGGGGGAGTGCCTTCGGAGGACGCGGCGACGGTCTCCACGGGAGATTCGTATTCGATCGCGGGCGTTGCGGTGGCCACATCGACTTCGCTCATTTCACCGAGCAGGACCTCGAACTCAGTCTGCTCGGGCTGCTCGATCTCGGTCGTCGGTGTGGGTTGGACCTGGGCGATCTCGGAGTTCGATCCGGCGCAGCCCACCGTGCTGGCGAGCGCGGTCGCCGTCGCAAGGAGAGTGCCTGAGTGCCACAGCCGCTGGAAGGTCTGGTTCATCGCTTGCGCATCCTGCCCGATGAGTGAGTGGCCCGGATCCTCCGGGCGCTACCGAGTTATCGGCCGAACAGCACGGGAGCGATCAGCGTCCGGCACGCAAAACTTGCGCGAATCGGATGCTCAGGGCCTCGAGCGCAAGAATTGCGTCTCCCTGGCTCGTTTTGCCCTTGAAATCAGCGTCCACGGCTTCGTCGAACAGGCGGGCGAAGGCGGTGGGGCTGGCTTTCTGGGCGGCCCGAGCGATGGCGTTGGCCGAGGAGCCCCACAGTTTCAGGGACTTGTTGAGTTGCTGGCCCCCCACGCCGCTGGCCATGCCGCGCGCGTAGCCGTGGAGTTTGCGGGCCAGATCGACATAGGCGAAGCGGATGAGCACCTCGCTGACGCGCGAGATTTCGACCAGTTCGTGGAGCATGGTGATTGCGGCATCGGCGCGACCGGTCAGCAGCACTTCCTGGATGGTCCAGACCTGCTCCTCGCGGCTGAGACCGACGAACTCGCGGACATGGTCTTCGGTGATGGTGATCGGGTCGGTGCCGTCGCTCGCCGCGGCGGAGGCGAGCTTGTCGATTTCGGAGGCGAGGCGTCCGAGGTCGGGTCCGACGCGCTCGACGAGCAGTTGCGCGGCTCGGGGCTGCATCAGCGCGCCGTGCTGCTTCTTGGCGCGTCCGCCGCACCACGCGACGGCACGCTCGGGGGCGATGGCCTCGCACTTGATGATGGTGCCGCACTTCTCGATGAGTTTGTCGAGTTTGCCCTTGTTCCACTTTTCGCCCCGGAGGACGAGGGTGGCGGTGTCGGCGGGCTGCTGGGCGTAGCGCTCGAAGGCGGGGCGGGTGGACTCGTTGACGAGTTTGTCGGCCTCGTCCACGATGACGAGTTTGTGGGAGACCATGAGGCCGAAGGAGCGGCACTCGTCGAGGACCTCGGCGGCCTGCACGCTGTCGCCGCTGAAACGGACGACTTCGACCTCGCCTCCCTCGCGTTGGGTCAGGGCGTCGCGGAGTTGGTCGGTGTACCCGGAGCGGAGAAAGTGCTCCTTGCCGTGGAGCAGCACGATGCGGCTGTCGGCCCCGAGCGGCTTGCCGGACTGGTTGCTGGAGGAGGATGCTCGCTTCGCCATGCGAGTCAGGGTACACAGGCGTACATGTCCGGTCACGCCCGCACATTTCCCGGTTGCCGCTATGGACCGATGGCGCTGCGCGCGGAATGGCGACGGACGCTCCAGCCGGGCGAACGGGTGCTCGGTTTCGGGGCGGCGGATACGGCGGGGCCAGGGTGGCGGGCGTTGGTTCTGCTGACCCCGGCGATGCCTGTGGGTGGGGTCTGGAGCGGGCGACTGCTGAAGCGACGGCGCGTGCTGGTGCTGACGGATCGCCGGCTGATGGTGTTGGCACCGGATCGGGCGGTGCTGGACCGGCGTTCGGCGCGCTGGAACACCCAGTATCCCCTGGCTCAGATCGCCATTGAGCGGGCAGGGAGCCGGTCGGTCCGGGTCCGAACGCCGAGTGATCGCTTCACTGTGAGATTGCGTGGGGCGTGGAGTGGTGCGGACTTATCCACCGCCTGTCCAGCGATCGGGGGGCGTGAGAACGCCCGATAGACCGGGCGGAATCACCCCGGATTGCCCTGGATCGGGCAGGAAAAGGAGAACTGCACGCGGATCGTGAAGATTCTGCTTGGGTTTCGCGGGGTCGGTCGTATCATTTTTGAGTCAGTCAATGTTTCGACCGGATGGCCAGCCACGCCGGTCGGTAGGTGGATCCCAAACCGGAGGAGCGACTCGAGCGGGGCGTTGAGCCCTCGCCACTCACCACGGATCGAACCACTATCCCAGCGAGCGGCGGGTGCATGCACCGCCCTAATCCCGATCGCCCGATTCTGATACGGGCCCACACCTGCCTGGGTAGCGATGCTGCCCGGCGCGGCACACCAGCCGGTCTTTCCCGCACCGGAGACCGACCCTGTCGGTCTCCCCAGCCCCGGAGGACCCAGGCATGCCTCGCCACTCCACGCAAAACATCCGCAACATTGCCCTCACCGGACACGCCGGATCGGGCAAGACGACCCTGATCGAGGCGATCCTCGAGAAGGCCAAGGTGATCGGGAAAGCCGGTAGCGTCGAAAACAAAGACACCGTGTGCGATTTCGAATCCGAAGAGCACGAGCACGGGCACAGCCTCAACGCGGCATTTGTGAACTTCGATTTCACCGATGACGACAGCGAGCCCCGGCATTTTAATCTTGTAGACACTCCCGGCTTTCCCGACTTCCTTGGCCAGACCCTGAGCGTGTTCCCGGCGGTCGAGACCTGCGCGGTGGTGATCGATGCCGAACGCGGGATTCAGGCAACGACTCGTCGCGTGATGAAGGTCGCGGCGGAGCGGCGCCTGCCTCGGATGATCATCGTCAACAAGATCGACACCCAGGCCGACCAGGACGGGACGCTCGCGGCGATCGTTGAGCAGATCCGAGAAACCTTCGGCAAAGAGTGTCTGCCGCTGAATCTTCCGCTTCCGGATTGTTCGGATGTCGTTGATCTGTGGGAGAAAGCCGAGGACGGCGACGGTCCGGGCACGCGGTTCAGTTCCATCAGCGAGGGCCACCAGCGGCTTGTGGATCAGATCGTGGAGGTCGATGAGGAACTGATGTCGGTGTACTTGGAAGAGGGCACGCTGACGAAGGATCAGTTGCACGACGCATTCGAGAAAGCCTTGCGCGAGGCGCACCTCGTGCCGATCCTGTTCGTGAGCGCGCGGAGCGGTGCGGGCGTGGACGACCTGTTGCACCTGATGGCGAACTTGTGCCCGAGTCCGATCGAGGGCAACCCCCGCCCATTCCTGTTGGGTGAGGAGGGGCAGGACGAGCGCGAATGGCACGCGGACCCGTCGGACCCGTCGAAGACTTTCGTGGGTCATGTGTTCAAGGTCACGACGGATCAGTTCGTGGGTAAGGTCGCGATGATCCGTGTCCACCAGGGCACGCTCAAGGCGGGCGATAGCGTGCAATTGGGTGATTCACGCAAGCCGGTGAAGTTGGCACACCTGAACAAAGTGTTTGGCAAGAAGATGGAGGACATCGACTCGGCGGTTGCGGGGGACATCATCGCGGTGGCGAAGGTCGAGGAGTTCCACCGAGACACGGTGATTCACCAGAGCAAGAATGAATCGCTGAACACGCTGCACTTCAAGCCGATTCCGATGCCGCGTCCGATGTACGGCGTGGCGATCGAGGCGAAGAATCGTGGGGACGAGGCGAAGATCGGCTCGGCGATGGCGAAGATGGCTGAAGAGGACCCGACTTTCTCGGTGCAGCGCATCGCCGCGACCGGTCAGACGGTGGCGAGCGGGATGGGCGACCTGCACATGCGGGTGCTGCTGGAGAAGTTGCACAACCGGTTCAAGCTGGAACTGGATACGAAACCGCCGAAGGTGGCGTACAAGGAAACCATCCTTGGCAGCGCGAAGGCGAGTCATCGGCACCGGACGCCGACGGGCGGCAGCGGGCAGTTCGGCGAGGTGCATTTGAGCGTGGAGCCGCTGCCCCCGGACGAGTACGAGAACGCAACCGATCCGAAACTCGGGTTGGACTTTGTGGACGAGACCGTTGGCGGTTCGATCCCGCGCCAGTTCATGCCCGCGATCGAGAAGGGCATCCGGCAGGCGATGGAGCACGGCGCGATCGCGGGTTATCCGATGACCGGCGTGCGCGTGCGTGTGACGGACGGCAAGCACCACCCTGTGGACTCGAAGGAGATCGCGTTCATCAGCGCCGGTCGCAAGGCGTTCATCGAGGCGGTGAAGAACGCCAAGCCGGTGCTGCTCGAGCCGGTGTGCTCGGTCGAGATCACCGCGCCCGCGGACACGGTCGGCGACATCACGGCGGATCTGTCCGGCAAGCGTGCGCACATGGGCGAGACGGAGTACCTGCCGGGCGACATGATGCTGATCCACGCCAAGGCCCCGCTGGCGGAGATGGGCCGGTTCACCAGCGAGTTGAAGTCGATCACCGGGGGGCAGGGAACCTTCGTGATGGACTATTCGCACGATGAGCACACGCCGGGCAATGTGCAGGCGGAGATCGTCGCGGCGTACGAGCCGCAGGAAGATGACGACTGACGCCGAGAGGTAGAGAAGAGGGAAAAGTCGGTAGGCCGCCGACCCATCTGGGTCGGCGGTTTTTGTTGCGGACCGGCAGTTGCGTTGTGGTCGTGCGGCTTAGCCCAGCGCTTCGAGGAGTTCCTCGGTGGTCAGGGCCTGGGGGATATCGCGCACGCGCACGGCCTTGACCTTGCCGATGCCGTCGTCGGACTGGCCGATGACGACCGTGCCGCGTGTGGAGATGTTGAGGTCGGGCCAGTAGAAGCCGTAAGCCTTGCAGACCTGGCGGTGCATGTCGGCGAGGAGGGTTTGCTTAAGGCCGAGTTGCTTGGCCCACGCCTCGTGGACGAAGAAGGAATCGCAGGAGATGCCGACGACCTGCGCGCCGGCGGCTTCGAACTTCTGGAAGTCGTCGGTGATGCACTTCATCTCGGTGGAGCAGACGGGGCTGAAGTCCATCGGGTAGAAGCAGAGCGCGACATCGCCTTTCTTGACGGCGTCGGCCAGCGACCAGTCTTCTTTGTTCTGGGCCTTGAGGGTGAAATCGGGGGCGGTTTCGCCAGCCTGGATGGGTGTTTCGCGTTCGGTGAGGGTGGTGGACATGCCTGGTGCTTCCTTGGTGCAGGGGGATGACGGGTTTCCGGCTGATGATAGGCGGCGCTGATGCCTCGCCCCGGCGACGGAGCGGCTATTCTACTGAGGAGATACGAACGCCCCCGCAACCAGTGAAGGAGCACGGATGACCGCCCTGATGTCATTGGAGAGCCGGTACCGCGAAGTTATGGACAAAGTCGCCTCAGCGGCGCAGCGCAGCGGGCGTCGCCCGGGCGAGGTTCTGGTCGTGGCGGTGTCCAAGTACGCCGAGATGGATCAGGTGCGGGAGTTGTACCGGCTCGGTCATCGTGATTTCGGCGAGTCCCGGGTGCAGCAGCTCGTGCAGCGGGCGGCGATGATGGACGAGTGGCAGTCGCGCGAGCAGGTTATGCCGAACATCGGCGAAGAGCAGGAGATGGAGCTCTTCGCGTCGTCTCCGGAAGTGGGGCACGAATCGAGATTGCCCCGTGCTCGCTGGCACATGATCGGCCAACTGCAGCGGAACAAGGCGCGCAAGTGCGTCGAGGTGGCGCGGCTGATCCATTCCGTAGACACGCTGCGCCTGGTCGATGAGATCCACGCGGTCGCGTTCAAGATGGACAAGGAAGTGGAACTGCTGGTGCAGGTGAACTGCACGGGCGAGAAGCAGAAGTACGGCTGCGCGGTCGCCGCGGCGGAGCACATCGCCGAGCAGATCGACTCACTGGTGCACCTGAAGGTGCGCGGTCTGATGGCGATGGGGCCGACCTCGATGGATCCGGGCGAAACGCGGGCGACCTTCGAGCGGACCAAGGAACTGTTCGACGAGATGGTGAAACTGCAACTGTGCGACGGGCGGTTTAACATCCTGTCGATGGGCATGTCGCACGACTACGAGATGGCCATCGAGTGCGGGGCGAACATGGTGCGCGTCGGCTCGGCGATCTTCGGCGAGAACGAGCGCGGGGACCACGAGGAAGACGGCGAGGAGTAAGTGAGGCGAAGAGGGCGGGCACGATGCGCGTCCCGCTGGGATCGGGTCGATCAGGCGTTTTGACGGCGCCAACGCCTGTGCTTCGATCGCCACACCACCCCCACCAGGGCCAGCAACAGCACGACACCTTCCGCGATCGTCACTCCCACCTCTGCGCGGGATGACCACTGAGGCTGCGGGACGGTGCTGAAGTAGAACCAGGCGTTGATGCCGCCCCCGACGACAAGCATGGCCGCGGCGAGGGCGGGAATCTTCCACTTGATGGCGTACTGGTCCTTGCCGCCGAGCGTGGTCAGCAGCGCAAGGAAACCCGGCATCGCGCACGCGCCGAGGGCGATCAGGAACATCGTGTCGTCGTAGACCGGCTCGATGAAGGATTCACCCGGATCGTCGGGGTTGTAGAACACCTCGACGGTGTCGCCCGTGGTGTATTTGCTGGCGATGTCGGTGGCCCAGCGCGAGCCGAGCGAGACATTCTCCATGGGGGTGACCTGATCGAAGGTGTATTCGATGCCGTTCACGGTGTAGGTGCGCTCGACCAGCGGGATCTGCTTGACCGTGTTGCCGGTGGAACGGGGTGAAGCGCTGCCGTTGCGATAAGCATCCACACCCGAAGACAGCACGGTCCCCGAGGTGGACGGCCAGGTAGCGATGCGACTGGCTTGCGTCGAGGCGTACCAGGCGCTGAACGCCACAAAGGCGGCGGCGAGAAGTGAGAGCAGACCCATCATGCCCAGCACGGCGACCGTACCGAGCGTGGAGTGCTCCGGGTCGGCCAGTCGAGTATCGGGATCGGTTTTGTTCATGGGGACATCATGCACCATGGTGGTGCCGGTTGCATGTCCTGCTGTGGGAAGGATCGGACAGGCAAATCGGAAGCCTGTCCGCCTGCTTCTAGATCGCCGGCTTGTTCCAGTCGATGTCCGGGTCCTTGTGCAGGCGCCCTGCGCCCTGCTTGCAGCAGCGTTTGCAGATCACCGCATCGTCGTAGGCCGGGCTCTGCCAGCAGGCATCGTCACGCTCCTCGAGGCACATGGTGCACTTCGCCCCGGCGGGCGCGGTGGATTCCTTGCGGGTCACCAGCGTGTCGTACGCGATGGTCATGCAGTCCTGGCAGATCAGCGATCCCTCGTGACCCTCGATCATGGCAAAGGTCCCGTCCCACGGCGTGCGGCAGAAGTCGCACAGGAAGTCGGACAATTCCATGTTCTGTTTGTCGGCACCGGGTCGTTGCATCAGGCGATCTTCCCATCGGCAGGGCGAACCAGAATCGCCGCGTTGAAGGTCCGCCCCTCGGCGATGTACTTGCGCTCGAAGTTCGTCCCAACGACCTCGCCCTCGCCAGCGGAAGCCGGGCGCTCGAAGTTGTGACGCTCGTAGTGCATCGGCTTGCCCTGCCACTCATGACCGGGTTCGCACCAGCGGGCGAAGTGCTCCTCCATCCACGACCAATAGCCAGCGTGGTCGGTGACGATGCGCAGCTCGCCGCCGGGCTGGATGATGCGGAAGGCTTCGGCGAGGAACTGGTCCTGCACCATGCGCCGCTTGTGGTGGCGGGGCTTCGGCCACGGGTCGGCGAAGTACAGGTGCAGCACCTTCACGATCCCCGTCGGCACCCGCCAGCGCACGAACTCCGAGGCATCAAAGTGCAGCATGCGGACATTGTCGATCCGGTTCCGCCTCATCCGGTCCGCGGCGTAGGCAAAGAACTCCTTGGCCCACTCGATGCCCAGGAAATTCGTCTCCGGCTGCAAACCCGCCTGCTGGGCCAGGAAGGTCCCCTTGCCCGAACCGATCTCAAGCTCGAACGGGCGTTCGGGGTGCTCGAACCACTCGCGCGGGTCAACCCATGCCTTCTCCGGGTTCTGGAGAAGGTCATCGGGCAGCGCGGGGAGATCCTCGCCGGTGAGGCCGTAGCCAGAAATGTCGAGCGGCTTGCCGCGTGAAAGTCCGAAACTCATGGGGCGGGGATTGTAGCGGATTGGGGTGGCGGCCCGGTCGAAAGCCGCGGTGCTGCCTCGTTACACTCGGTTCATGACCGAATCATCCGACCAGCCCGGCTTCGCCCCCGAAGGCGATCTCTCGCTCCGCGTGCGCTATGTCGAGTGCGACCCACAGGGCGTCGCGCACCACTCGTCGTATGTGGCGTGGCTGGAGATGGGGCGGACCGAACTGCTGCGCCTCGGCCCGCCGGGCACGCCCTCCTACCGCGAGATGGAGGCCCAGGGCGTATTCCTCGTCGTCGCGAAACTGGAACTGAACTACAAGTCCCCGGCCAGATACGACGACCTGCTCATCGTCACCACCCGAGTCACCGGCGGCGGGCGAGCACGGATCGATCACGAGTACGAGGTCTGGCACGACGCCGAGGACGGGCGCGGCAAGAGCCGCCTGCTGGTGACCGCGAAGTCGACGCTGGCGTGCGTGGACCAAAACGGAAAACCCCGGGCATTGCCGGAGTGGCTCATGCCGTCGATCACGAAGCGGCACCGCTAGGGGCGGTAGTTCGCCTCGAAGGTCGCGAGGTAGATGCTCAGGTCCGCGGCATCGATAGACCCGTCCCGGTTGAGATCGGCCCGCGGAGCATCGACCGCGAAGGCGGCGCTGTACGCGTCCAGGTCTGAGAGGGTGAGCGAGCCGTCGCGATCGAAGTCGCCGGGGAGGCGGCTCTCACTGATGAGGACGCTCGTCGAAATGGGTCCGGGAGCGGTCAGATTTCGCTCTGAACTCAGCGCCGCCTGATCGATCGTGACGGCGAAGACGCTGGTGTACAGGTGCCCCGGAACGCTTCGGAGGTCGATCTCGAATGTCGACTCACCCGTGATCAGCTCGGATATCCTGCGTCCTTCGACTTCTACCCATCTGTAGCCGCTGTCGGTCCAGACAAGCGCCGTCGCCCGTACCGACCATACATCGGCACCGATCTGCCAGCGAAGCGTGGACTTCCCCGCAGCGGGATCAAGGGCCTGCTCCGTAACTAAGGCTTGTTCTACCAGCGGAGCAATCAGATGCTCAAACGACCTGAGGCCCTGACGCTCCGGAGGTGTCGGCGGGTAATACCGCAGATCGCGCTCAATCGGCCCGAGTTCCGGTTGACGCGACAGTTCGTAGCGGAGGTCCGGCGGGTCAACAGAAATCGGCGCTCCAAGAGCAGTCATCACAGCGGCAGTCGTGGCAAGCATGGGGCATCCTCCATGGGTGATACCCCATCCTCGCAGATGCGCTTCATCCGGCCAAGAGAAAAGTTATAAATATCGGAGAACAAGTGGCTTAGCGCGTCACTGGCGGCTTCACATCCAGCAGCCCCGCTGGCACGAGTAGCTCGTGCCAACGGTCAGCCATACGACGCGGCATTCAGTTCGCTTCGAATACTTCGATGAACGCACCAAGATCTGCGGCGTTCACGACCCCATCTACATTGAAATCTGCTCGGGGTGCTGAGGCCGAATAGGCATCGAGGAAAGAGGTCAGATCGACGAGAGTCACGACACCATCACGGTTGTAGTCGGCAGCAATATCCGAATTCGCGATATCGAGGCGCATCGGAGTTGCGGTGACGGTCTCTCCTTCGTTCCGCCACTCGATGACCAGTTGCAGGTCATGGATCCATGCCGCAGAATCTACGCTGGAGAGATCGAAATCGACACTCACCATGCCATCATCAGCGGTGCCATATTCTCCCACAACGGACCAAGACCAACCCTCGCCTTCAGTCCAGAGCAGCGCGTGCAGGCGAGCCGCATCAATCGCCACATCCCCGTCTTGAACCTGAGGAACACGCAACCATGTCGCGTGATTCACGCCTTCGGCGGGATCGAATTCGCCGGTCGCTGCCGCTCCGTCAGCAATGGTGGCAATGCCGGCGTTCGGATCGAAGTTCCCGGGATCTCCTCCATTTGCGATGTGATCACACATCCTGTATTGCTTACGAGCCGCAGCGGCACACGCGTTCGTCATTGCTTGCCTTTGCTCGGGACTGGGCATGATGTCTGGATGAAAATTACAGTTCAGTCTGTCATTCGAGAATTCTCCCCAATTGCTGCAATTCTCTAAAAATTCAAGATATTGATTCAAGCAGTTCTGTGGATTGGGTGAGTGTTCGCCATCAACATAGTTTTGCGAGCAAACATTTGCCATGCAACTCGTGTAGCCGGTATTCAAGATCGTGTCAAAGCATTCCTGGCGCAATGCATCGTCGATTCCCGGAGCGGTAAAACACTCAACAACGGCTGTGCATATATGCAAACTCCAGCATTCGCTGGCGCTGTTGCAATCATCCCCCGGCCCGTCCGCGACCGACATCGTCGTGGACGCGGCCGACACGATCGTGGCAGCAAGAACGGCATTCAACCTGCAATTCGTCATCTTCAGTCTCCGTGAAAGAAGGTGTCGCATTCGCTGATCATCAGCGTGTCGCTTCCAAATTACCCCAACCCCCCGCCTGACTACAAGAAAACATCGGAAAAATCCCGATAAAAACGCCCCGGTCGAGGATGGGGTTTGCGTCCGTCCCGGCTTACCGCACCGCCCGCGACTGCTTCACATCCAGCAGGCCCGCCGGCAGTGGCACGCCGGCCTCCACCTTGCCCGTCAGCACATTCACGCGCGAGTACCGCGCCGCGCCCTCGCGGAAGGCCGCGATGTAGACCCAGCCGCCCTGGTCGGCGACGGTGAACTCCGTGTTCACCACCCCATCGAACTTCCCGCCCTCGACCTTGACCTCGCGCCACGGGTCTTCCTTCTGGCGGTCGGCGACGAAGGCGCGGGCGTTCGGGCTCACGGCGATCGAGATCGAGGTGTACACCGTCCCGCTGATCTGCAAGCGCCCGAACCGCAGCGTCGCCTCGGTCAGCGGCTGGCTCTTGTTCATCTCCTTGCTCTTCTCCCGGATCGCCCCGATGAGTTTGGAGACCTCTTTGGTCGTGCGGATGTTCTTCGCCTCAATCGTGGCGATCTCGGCCGACGGATCGATCGCGGCGTTGATGCCCGCTTCGTTGAAGACGCTGAGCATCTGCTTGGCCTCTTCGCGGTTCATGTCACTGAACTCGAAGCGCGTGAGCGCACCCCAGCGGCGCTGCTGGCAGCCAGCAAGTGCCGCCGCGCTGATGAGAGCGGCTGCGAGCAGCAGGCTGCAGCGACGCGTGTGTCCCGACCGTCCGTGGCGTAAGGCACTGTTCATGAACCCATTATGACCTACTCGCCCCGGTTCACAACCATGATCTCGTCGAGCGGCTTTCTCGTCATCTGGGGCACGGTCGCGCTGTCCGCCGGATACCCCACCGGGAGCAGGAGGAACGGACGCTCGTGGTCTGGGCGACCGAGCACCTTGGAGAGGAACTTCATGGGGCTGGGCGTGTGCGTCAGCGTGACCAGCCCGGCGTGGTGGATCGCCGAGATGAGCATGCCGGTGGCGATGCCCACGCTTTCCTCGCGGTAGTACACCATGCCGCCGTCGTCGGTCTTGGCGAGTTGGAAGACGATGATGAGCCAGGGGGCATCCTCGAGGAACGGCTTGTTGGGGTCGGTCCCCAGCGGCGCAAGATCCGCCAGCCACTTCTCCGTCGCCCGGCGTTCATAGAACTCGCGCTCCTCTGCCTCCGCCGCGCCGCGAATCTCCTTCTTCAAACCCGGGTCGTTCACGCACACGAACCGCCACGGCTGCTTGTGCGCCCCGCTGGGCGCGGTCCCCCCGGTCCGCACGACCCACTCGATCGTCTCCCGACTCACCGGCTTGTCCGAGAAGAAGCGGACGGAGCGCCGCTGGTCCATCACCTCGAAGTAGCGCTTCGCCGCCTCCTCGGCCGAGACGCCAGGCGTGTACCAGTCATGCGAAACCTGCGGCAACTCGGGCGGCAGGTTCATGGACTCCAGTCGAGAAGTCGGGCCAGAGGGCTGAGCGGATGACGGATCGGGCATGAAAACCTTCCTGCAGCGGATGTCCGGAATCGATCAAAACAGGACGAGAACGCCCCGTTCAGCTGGATTATGCTGTCTTTCTCTAAAATTCACCAGAATCGGAGGAAGCAGCCATGGTGCGAGCGTGTGTGTTGATGGTGGCGGTGCTGGGAGCGATGGCTGGGGCGCAAGAGGCCCCAGAGCCGGTGGAGCGGGAGGTCGTGCCCGCTTCGGAGAACGCGGCGATCTGGTACTGGCAGAGTTGGCTGGAAATGGCCGAGCCTATGATGGTGGTTCGCACAGCGACCTACACCAAAGACGGGCTGGATGTATCAGAGGACTCGTCGGAAGAGGAGGTCCTGCGTGCCCTGCGCGACGCGTCCTACGCCATTGATCTCTTGATTCACGCCTCGAAGATGGAGCAGTGTGATTTCGGGAGTCGGCCGGATCACGGTCTGAGCGAGAGCCGGATGTTCCCGCACCCTCATCTCAGGCCGTCGCGTGCCGCGGCGAATCTGCTCGCGGTCGATGCAGGGCGCCTGTTCGAAGAGGGAGAATCGGAGCGTGCGACGGAGCGGCTCGCGACCATATTCCGCCTGTCCGAACACATCAGCCGCGACGAGACACTCATGCCGACGCTTGTCGGAACCGCCGTGTTCGAGGTGGGGGCGGCGTACACCGAGCGGTTCCAGGACAAGTTCTCAGACGAGGATCAGCGCACACTCGCTGAGGCGCTCGGGCGATACCCGACTGAGGATCCGTTGCGCCTGGTCGCGAGTGTGCGGGCGGATGCCGCGGCCAGTGCGAAGGCATTGACGGAGCAAATCCGATCCGGTCAGCTTGATGGCAGTGTGCTTGAGGGCCTGGGCATGGACGGTGTGCTCGCGTCGGTTGAGTCCGAGATGGGCAGTGTGGTGGGCAACACGCGTGCCGCCCGCCTGGCCCGGGCGAAGTTGGTTCGAGATGCCATGCGGATCGCGGAACTCGGCGAGAAGTTCGCAGGAGCATGGGACGACGATGCTTCGATCGACACGCTCGCTCGCGACGCGGCATCCGGCGAATACGGCGTGTTCGCCCCGATGATCGTCGGGCCATACGAGCGGCTGCGCACGACTGATTTTCAGTCTCGCGCCAAACTCGCCGCCCTTCGCGCCTGGGCCAACGGCGAAACCGAAACCCTTGAACTGCCGGGGGACTAGCCCTCACCCATCCCCAAAGCAAGTCCCCACCGCACGCGCCGCCTGCACCAGGTGGTTGTCCGCAGGAATCGTCCGCTGTTTGTGGGCCGGAACCGTGATATCGATATCCGTCACCTCGCCACCGACATACGCGATCATGCGATTGCGCTTGCCTTCTTCCAGAATCGTCGCGGCCTCGTGACCGAAGCGCGTGGCGAGCACACGGTCGCCCGTGGTCGGTGAGCCGCCGCGCTGGACATGGCCCAGCACCGTCGCGCGGCTTTCCTGGCCGGTCAGCGCCTGAAGGTTGTGCGCGAGCTGACGCGCGATGCCGCCGAGTTTGACCGGGTCCGGCGAGGTCGGGTCGAGGTCTCGCACCGCCTGCTGCCCACCCTTCGGCGCGGCACCCTCCGAGATACACACCACCGTGTAGTTCCGCCCGATCGAGCGTCGGTACGCCGTGTACGCCGCGACCTTCTCAAGGTCGTAGGGGATCTCGGGGATCAGGATGACATCGCTGCCCGACGCCACGCCCGCGTGCAACGCGATCCAGCCCGCGTTGCGCCCCATCACCTCAACCACCATCACCCGCTGGTGTGATTCGGCCGTCGTGTGGATGCGATCAAGCGCTTCGGTGGCGATGTCCGTCGCGGTCTGGAAGCCGAAGGAGAGGTCGGTGCCGACGATGTCGTTGTCGATGGTCTTGGGCACACCGATGACATTCACACCCGCCTCGATAAACGGCTGCGCCCCCGACATGGTCCCATCGCCCCCGATCGCGACGATCGCGTCGAGCCGGTGACGCTCGATGGTCTCGACGCAGGTGGCGGTGACATCGGACCAGATGGTGTTGCCGTCGACATCGGTGCCGGTCGCGTACTTCTCCGGGTTGGCCTTGTTGGAGGAACCGAGGATCGTGCCGCCGGTGGTCAGGATGCCCGAGACATTGTTGGCGTTCAGCGGCACCACCCGGTCCTCGATCAGACCGAGGTAGCCATCGCGGATGCCCATGACCTCCCACCCGTGGTCGAAGATTGCGGTTTTGGTGACGGCCCGGATGACCGCGTTGAGGCCGGGGCAATCACCGCCGCCGGTGAGGACACCGATACGCTTGATGGAGTTGCTTGTCGGGGTAGGCATACGGTGATGCTACCGCGCGCCGTCCAGCTTCTCTCGCAGCGACCGGCGTGCGGCGTAGGCTCGACTGTAGATCGTGCCCTCGGGAACCTCCAGAATCTCGGCTATGCGTGCCGCTGGCAGGCCGCGGAGTGAGAGCCTCGCGAGAGCCGTGCGATGGTCGGCGGGGAGTGCGGCCATGGCCCGGTACAGGGCGATGACCTGCTCGCGCATCGAAACGCTGCCGTGTGAGGTTTGCGGTTCGGGCGGCGTGATCGATCCCCGATCACGCCTGCGAGCCGCGAGTTCTCGCTCACGGAGTTTCGTCGCGACGCGAATGACGATTCGATACAGCCAGGTACTCGCCGCGGCCTCCCCGCGAAACGAACCAGAGAACCGATGCGCGAGCAGAAATGCCTCCTGCACCGCGTCCTCGGCCATCGCCGGATGACCGGTCAGTTGAAGACCGAGCGCCAGCAGCCGCTCACGCTCGTTCCGGAAAAGTTGGTCGAGGTCGGGCTTCACTCGGTACTCGACCCACCGGGCTCGGCCCGCTTGTCGAACAGATCTTCGATGGTCACGCGCCCTTGGAGGAATTGGTCGTAACGCTGCTGATATGTTCGATCGAAGAGTGTTTTCCATGCACGGAACATGATCAGAAGCCCGAATGCCCCGAGGATCACGGCCTTGGCGTAAGCGCCATCTGCTATGTGATCAATCACGGAAACCATAATCGCCAGCACGATGACGAGAACCGCGGCCCTGTTCAACACGATGCCGTTTCGTGATCGCGAAAGGTGTCGCCTGAACTCTTGAGCGATGTGCTCATCACCTTGTGGAAGAGACCGGCGGAATGACCGGAAACGCTTTTCGGTGACAAGCCACCACAGAAGACACAGCGTCATCGGTGCCAGCATCCCCCAGGGCCAGCGTTCCCGCGCGGCTATCAGGACAAAGACCACGACAAAAACTATGAATCCACCCGCGACGAGCCGAAGCATGCGCTGATCAAGTTGCAGCTTCTGTTCGATGGCCAACCGCATCCGATCCGGATCAGACCGCTGATTCAATAGCACGGCGGCGGTGTTCATCGCACTCTCCTCGTTCTGCGCGCGCTCAAGTTCCTCGGCCACCAAAGGGTCTGCTTCGATGAGCCCATCGAGACGCGTGCGTTGCTCAGACGAAAGTTCACCTCGCACCGCCCGCTCAATGAGCATCGCGGTTTCATCCGAGAGGGGAGTTTGGGCTGGCTCGGTCATGGCGGTCTCCGGACGGGAGCGTGCCTGGGCTATGGCATCACACGGCTCTTCCACAGGGTTAGAGCCAGCCGGCAGGGGGCGCCTTCATCGCTTCTGAGAAGATTTTGATCGCTCCCCCGGAATTCCGCCTCACTCCGGGCAATCCGACCCGAAGTTCGCCAGGATGTAGTTCAGGTCAGCCAGGTCGAGCATGCCGTCGCCGTTGGTGTCGCGCGGCGTGCAGGGCGAGACGGGCTGGCCGAACGCCGCGAGCAGGGCGTTGAGGTCGGCCAGGTCGATCGTGCCGTTGAAGTTGGCATCGCCCAGACACTTGGAAGGGCTGGCATCCCCGAAGGCCACCTCGGCCAGACCGGTGTAGATCGATCCCTGGTTTTCCAGGATGATGAACTCCACCGAGCGCACACCCTGGACCTCCGGGAAACAGAAGGTCTGGGCGACAGCGGTTTCACCCACGGCCGGAACATCGGTCATGGCGTACAACTCGACCCCGTCTGCATCGCGGAAGATCAGGTCAAAGCGGATGACCTCGTAGAACGGGTCCGATGCGATGTTGTTGGAGCGATGGTTCCACATATAGAACCGGCCAAGGTCCTGTGGCGTGTCGAAGAAGAAGGTCGCCCTGGCCGTCTCGGCTGTGATCGCGCCGGATCGGGTGGTCCAGTGGTTGTGCTGAACATAGGTGTCGTGCGGGTCGGCCGGGGTGAAGTCTTCGGGCAGGCCGGAACCGTCGATGGCGTTGCCGATGTCGTATGAGCCGTTGAACTCGCTCTGGGCTGTGGCGCTGTCGGGGCGAATGAGCGAGGTGTTGCTCGCCGCGGCGACAGCGAGGGTCGCAGCGGACAGAACGATCGCGGTGAGCGTGGTGGGACGCATGGGTATTTCCTCCTCCTGATTGCTTCCAGTGTGCCGCGCGACCCCCGCGCGAACCAACCGAAATGTGCAAGAAAACGGCAGTTGGGGCGTGTTAGCCCTTGAATTGGCCGTTTTATCGGTCGTCTGGGTGCGCACTGGCTCGGAACAGTTCGGCGGTGATGTTGTAGAACGCCTCGGTCTGGCCTTCGTGGCGAAAGCCGGATTTGAGCAGCACGCGTTGGGACGCGAGGTTCTGCGGGTAGGTCACCGCGATGACCTCACGGAGCCGGGGCCCCTCGTTCCCGAGAGCCCAGTGGAGCAGGGCCGTGGCGGCCTCGGTCGCGTAGCCCTTGCCCCAGGCGGACCGGCACAGGCGGTAGCCGAGTTCGATCTCCGGGCCGCGATCTCGCGGTTCGTTTGGATCGGCCCCACTCCGCATGATCGGGACCAGCAGGCAATCGCCGAGCACAGCCCCGGAATCACGCTCGATGACGAGGAAGATCCCGAGCGAACGCTCTTCGAACAGCACGACGCTGCGCTCGATGGAGAGCGCAACCCGGTCTGCGGATCGGAGCGATCCGTCGCCGATGTAGCGCATCACCTCGGGGTCGGCGAAGATCGGAGCGTATTCGTCGAGGTCACCGGGGCTTGGCAGACGCAGCGACAGGCGTTTGGTGGTCAGAATCGTTGCGTTTGGACTCATCGGGGTGCTCACGATACCGCGCCGTGGCGGCTACCATGCGTGCCTATGGCTAGCACACCAACCACCACCGAAACGGGCGACACTTCGTCCGCCTCCTCGACCCATCGCCTCGAACAGCAGCGCCGCGAGAAGCGCGATGCGGTCCGCGCCCTCGGGATGAATCCCTACGGACAGCGGACGGACAACCTGATCTCCCTCGCCGAGGCGAAGGCCCGCTACGACGAAGCGGCGGACCAGCAGTTCCAAGAGGCCGAGCGCGTCAACGCCGAGGCCCGCAAGGCCGATCCCGAGGCGCCGCAGCAGCCGGTCGTGGATGCTCGGCCGAGCGTGAAGGTGGCCGGGCGGGTCATGCTCAAGCGTGGGCAGGGCAAGCTGATCTGGCTGCAACTGCGAGACCACACGACCGGCCCGGCGGTGATGATCGAAGGTCAGGAAGCCGACGAGGAAGCCGGCAAGGGACGAGTTGAGCCGTCGCCGTTCCGCGGTGCGATGGCGAGCGACCTGCAGATCGCCGCGAGCAAGAAGGATGTCGATGAGGCCTCCTTCGAACTGGTGAAGCAGCTCGACCTCGGCGACATCGTGGTGGTCGAGGGCCGGCTCGGCAAGACACGCAAGGGCGAGATCACCGTCTGGGCCAAGCGGGTCGAGATGGCCAGCAAGAGCCTGGTGCCGCCTCCGGAGAAGTGGAGCGGGTTGCAGGACATCGAGCAGCGGTACCGCAAGCGGTATGTCGATCTCTACACCAACCCCGAGGCGATGCAGGCCTTCAAACTGCGCTCGCGGGTGATGACCCGGATGCGCGAGTACCTGGGGAGGCTCGACTTCCTGGAGGTCGATACGCCTGTTCTGCAAGCCATGGCCGGCGGTGCGGCGGCACGCCCGTTCCGCACGCACATGAACGCGCTGGACATCGATCTGTTCATGCGGATCGCCCCGGAGCTGTACCTGAAGCGCCTCATGGTCGGCGGCATGCCGCGCGTCTACGAGTTCAGCCGCAACTTCCGCAACGAAGGCGTCGACAAGAGCCACAACCCCGAGTTCACCTCTCTGGAGCTGTATCAGGCGTTTGGCAACTACGAGACCATGGCCGAGATCGCCGAAGGGCTGATCCGTGACGCGGCGAAGTTCGTGGCCTCCGAACTCGGCAAGGAGGACGGGGATCTCGTGCTTCCGTACCTTGAGTACGAAATCGATTACGCCCGCCCCTTCGATCGCGTGACCTACGCGGAACTGTTCGAGAAGGCCCTCGGCTTCGCGATGACCGACACCGCCAAGGCCCGGGCCGAGGCGCAGAAGCGGGGCCTGAAGACCAAGACCGAGGACGGCACAGAGTTGGCGGACATCCTCGTGGTGAACGAATTGTTCGAGGAGGTTGTTGAGGCGACGATCGATCCGGCTCGCCCGACCTTCGTGTTCGACTACCCGGCCGCGCTCTCGCCGCTGACGCGCCCCGACACGGAGAACCCGGAACTCGCGCAGCGCTGGGACCTGTTCATCGGCGGCATGGAGATCGGCCCGGCGTACACCGAACTGAACGACCCGGACATCCAGGAAGCCAAGTTCCGCGAGCAGCTCGCGGGCATCGATGATGAGGAAACGACCTTCCGCACCTTCGATGAAGACTTCGTGAACGCGTTGAAGGTCGGCATGCCCCCGGCGGGCGGCCTCGGCTTGGGGATCGACCGGTTGTGCATGCTGCTGATGAACCAGCGCACGATCCGCGATGTGATCCTGTTCCCGATGATGCGTCCGGAGGCGTGAGCCGGGGTGTCTGCGCTCAGACGCAGGTTTCGCCGAAGTTGGCGAGCACCAGGTTCAGGTCGGCCAGATCCACGACGCCGTCCCCGTTGGCATCGCCCGCGCCTGTGGTTTCACCAAAGTTCGCGAGCACGAGGTTCAGATCGGCGAGGTTGATCTCGCCGTCGTCGTTCGAGTCACCTGGGCAGGGTGTACTGCAACGCCGGATCCGCGCGATGGCGCTCACCGGTGTGGCGCCCATGCTTGAGAAGTCGCCACCGATGTACAGCGCGCTCCCGCTGCCGTCGTCATGCACGATCATGCAGTAGACGCTGCCGTCGAGGTCTTCGCTGAACTCTTGCCACGCTTCACCGTTCCAGCGTGCGAGCGCCCCCGAGAAGGCAGGGCCTGCGTAGAGCGCTGGGCCCGAGCCGTCGTCAAAGATCGCGAGGGCACCCACGCTCGACTGTCCCAGCACCAGCGGCCTGCCTTCACCCAACGCATGCCAGGACGAACCATCCCAGCGTGCAATGCCGACGGCATCGATGCCGCCCGCCACCGTGAAGGATCCGGCAACATAGAGGGACGGGCCTTCGCCGATATCGCCGTACACCATGGTGGTGGCCGGGCTCGGCGTACCGATCGGCCCGGTGAGCCCGGAGCCGAGTGGGTGGAATTCCGTACCGTCCCAGCGGGCGATCGAGTTGCACAACGGGCCTTCGGTTCCCGGGCGGTCGAAAAGTCCGGCGAAGTACAGGCCATCGCCGAGGGTCTCGTCCTGGATAAATTCAACCTGGGCGACCGCGCCCGCGACGAAACTGCTATCGATGACGGGGCTCCACTCGCCGTCGGGGAACGGAGAGCGCAGCGCGAGCCGTTCGATCGGCACTTCATCGATCGTGTGGAAATCGCCACCGAGCGCGATCAGGTCGGAGTCGTTGATGTGCCCGTACGCGATGTCGGTGATGCCGAACCCGGTCACCTCGCTGTCATACTCGGAGATCGGTGATCCCGTAATCGAAACCTCCATCGGGAAGAACACGCGAACCGAATCGGAGTCCCCGAGGAGGAGGTCGCCACCGACCATGATGAACTCTTCATCGGACTTCGGATCGAACGGGTTCGGGATGGCTTCCAGCGCGGTGAGGCCTCTGCTTCCCGGGATACCGTATGTCGGAGGCTCGAACGGCAGGAAGCGATACGCGTTCCAACCGTTGCCGTCCCACATCGCGATATGGTTCATCACCCGATCGCCCGCGGTCATAAATTTCCCGGCGATGTAGAGTTGGTGCGATTCGCCGCGCTTGACCGAAGCCATGGCGTGAACAGCTCCGTTCACACCGGTGTCGAGCGCCTCGACAACCGGGTCGCAGGGAGACGCAAGTGCGGTGCCGCCCGCAAGGGCGATCACAGCGACCGCAGAGCAACAGAGCGTGTGAGTGCGAAAACAGAATCCCAGATGGAACATGATCCCTCCCCCTTGAGATACCGGCCGTCACCGGATGGCGACACGAGTCAGGACAGTATGCGCACTGAACAGCCAAGTCCAAAAATATTATGGACCGGAAGGGATGGTTCGCAGGGAGATCCTCGTTATTGGGTCTGATACGACGATTCAATAGGAGAACACCTCTACACGGTTCTCCGGTGTGTCATTCGCGGCGTGGGCTCTCGCACGATGCGCGGATTGGCTGCGGTGATCAACTGCGAGTGCGAGCGGGTTCCAAAAACAAAAAACCCCGCAGGAAACGGGGTGTGGAAGCAGAGCCATGACGGGCTTCAGGCGTGGATGACGCGCCCTTCCGAAGCCAGGCTGGCCTCGTGAATCGCCTCGTGCATCGTCGGGTGCGCGTGCACCGTGACATTGATCTCTTCAGTGGTGGCTTCTAGACGACGCGCCAGCGTCACTTCGGCGATCAGTTCGGTCGCTTCGTGACCAAGGATGTGCGCGCCCAGGATCTCGCCTCGCGGCAGGCCGCGGATGATCTTCACCAGGCCCTTGTTCTGGCCCGCGGCGATGGCCTTGCCGTGCGACATCAAGTTATACGAACCAACCTGATAGTCCTTGTCCTTGACCAGCCCGTTCTCCTTGAGCGCCCGCTCGGTGAAGCCGACCGACGCCACCTGCGGGTGGCAGTAGGTGCAACCGGGGATCACGGTGTAGTCCATCGGGATCGGGTCGTGACCGGCGATACGCTCCACCGCGATGATCGCCTCCTCCGACGCGACATGCGCGAGCCACGGCGGGCCGATGACATCGCCTACGGCGTAGATGCCGGGGATGTTCGTCGCGTAGGTGAGGGTCATCGGTTCGGGAGCGTTGGGCACATAGTCCGTCTTGATGTGGTCCTTGACCGTCTCAATGCCCAGCGAATCGTCGAACAGGCCGTCGTAGCGCCCCTTCACGCCGATCGCGAGCAGAACCTTGTCGCCCTCGATGACCTCCGACTTGCTCTCATCGGCCTTGCCGTCCTTGAACGGCGCGACGGTGACCTTCACGCCGTCCTTGGTCTTCTCGATGTTGGTGACCGTGGTCGAGGTCCGGATGTTCATGCCCTGCTTCTTGAAGATCTTCTCGAGCTCCTTCGAAACATCGTCGTCCTCGACAGGCACGATCCGCGGCATCATCTCCAGCACAGTGACTTCCGTGCCGTAGGAGTTGTAGAAGTAAGCGAACTCGATGCCGATCGCGCCGGCACCCACCACGATCAGCTTCTTGGGCTGCTCGGGCAGGGTCATCGCCTCGCGGGCACCGATGATCTTGTCGCCGTCGAAGCGCGCGAAGGGCAGGTCGCGCGCCACCGAGCCGGTGGCGACGAGGATGTTGTCGCAGGTGATCTGGTCGATCTTCTTGCCGATCGTGACCGGGGCGTGCGTCAGCGTCGCCTTGACCTCGGCCTCCTGGATCTCGATGGTGCACTTGCCGCCGCCCTTGCGACCGGACAGGATCTTGGCGTTGCCCTGGATGTGGTCGATCTTGTTCTTCTTGAGCAGGAAGCCGATGCCCTTGTTGAGCTTGTCGGCCACGCCACGACTGCGACCGATGACCTTCGACCAGTCCACGCGCAGGTTGTCGAACGACAGGCCCCAGTCGTCGGCCTCCTTGGAGACCTTCTCGTAGAGCTCGGCGTTGGCCAGCAGGCTCTTGGAGGGAATGCAGCCCCAGTTGAGGCACACGCCGCCGAGCCTGTCCCGCTCGACGCAGGCAACTTTGAGGCCGAGCTGAGCCGCGCGGATCGCGCCGACATACCCGGCGGGTCCGCCGCCGATCACAACCAGGTCGTAGTGCTTATCAGCCACGGGATACGGTCCTTCCTTCAAGCAAACCGCCGCCGAACTGGGCGGGGGATCGATCGTTCGCAGGGTGTTCGGGCGATTCTTCCCGAAACGGACCGGATTGTAGCCGCTCAGCAGCGATCCCGCCGCCTGATCAGCCCCGTACTCGGGCATTGAAAAGGCACCCCGTGGGTGCCTCGAGACTGGCTTCGTGATGCGTCAGGAGTCAGCGTCGGCGACGAGCGGCAAAGAGGCCCATGACTCCGACGAGTCCGGTCGAAGCAGGCGCCGGGATGGCGGCGAAAGTGAGCTCAAGATTCGTCGAGATGTCGCTCACCGCGGAATCACCGGGTGCGCCTGCGCTTGAACTGCTTACCAGACAGACCGAAAACGAATAGTGGCCGGGCTCAAGAAATGAAGTCCAGTCAATCGAATTTGGGATGTTTTCGTTGTATTCATTCAGAACCAAGATGCTCTCCGGCAGGCCATTGTCGAGTCGTGCAATGTTAATACTTGCATGTGCGAACCGATTGCCGCCGCTTACAAGATCACTCAATTCAAGGTTTATGAACCCACTCAGGTCTACCACGGCCGATTCTGTCAGATAGAACTGTGTATAGGTATTTAAATGAACCAAGGCAGAGCGGTCCAGCCCGGCGCTTGAATTCCCGGATTCTGTGCGTGCGAGAGCCCCGATGAAGATCCGATCGGTCCTGGCAATCGGTACGCCCGGAATATCGCGCGTCAATAGATACTCAATACGATCCCATGCCACGGAAGACGGGTTCGGCCCTTGGCCGATCGAACTCCGCCACGACTCCTGAATGCGACGTCCGAAGACCGGAACGCCGATATCTACGAATTGGGATTGAATGTTTCCGTCGAACATGGAAACTGCCGTACGATTTCGTATGAAATGATCCGGTTCAACAATCAGTTCTCCAGCATGGGTCATCGTGGGGCATGCGCACGCGATAACAGCGGTGATAGTAGTACGCACCTCTTGCTCCTTTGTGGTTGTTTCTTCACTGGCTTTGGAGGACTCCCCGCGAGGCAAGTCCACGGTCTATTTGGTGATTGAGCCAGGACGAGGTTCCGTGAGAAAGCAAAATCATCACATCACCAGCGAATCCAGCCCACCAAGCCCAACCGGCTCCTTCGTGAAGAACGGCTCGGCGTACCGGGTCGCGATCCGTGAGCCGAAATACCCCAGCCGCTCGGTCACGAAACTCTCGACGGTCTGCCCGTCCGGGTTCGCGCCGATACGCCCCGGCGCGACGAACTGCGTGTGGTAGGCCTCCATCGAGGCGATCTTCTGCTTCTCAAAGCCCGTGACATCGATCAGGAACGAGGGGTTCGCCACCCAGCGCAGGTGCGTGGCGTAGTAATAGAACAGCCAGCGCGGGTAGATCCGCTCCCCCGGCAGGTCGATCTTGCTCAGTTTCGCATCGAACCGCGCATCCTCGACAATCCGCGTCGTCGCGACATGGTCGGGGTGGGCATCCTCAGGAAACGGCGTGAACACGATCTCCGCCTGGTGCTCGCGGATCACCGCCGCCACCGCGTGACGAGCTTCGATCGAGTGCTGCACGAAGCGGTTCGGCAAGGCCCGCCCGCCCCACGCCCCCTCGCCGCCGTGCCCCCTGGCCTCCCCTTCGACGGTGAGCATGCGGCGTTTCACCCGTCCGGTCCCACCATCGAGCACCGCCCGGGCCGCCTCGGCTTCCTGCTCTCGCGTCCGCACATCCCCCAGCGGCGTCGGCTCGCCGTTGGTCATGTCCAGCAGCAGCACCTCGTGCCCCTGCTGCGCGAGTTTGGCGATCGTCGCGCCCATCCCCGCCTCCTGATCGTCCGGGTGGGGTCCGACCACAAGAATGTTCGCCATGGCGCTGGTCTCCGAGGGGTGAGTCGTGGGGGACGGGATCGTAGGCGATCAACAGCCGGCGGCTAGCGAGCATCCGGCTTCAACTGGTCCCAGGTCTGCCGGTATCGCTCCGCCATCGCTTCCAGAGCACCGGGGATCACACGGACCTGACCGACGACCGAGATGAAGTTCACATCGCCGTGCCAGCGGGGGACGACATGGACATGCAGGTGCTCGGGGACACCAGCCCCGGCGGCGAGCCCCTGATTGACACCGATGTTCACACCCTGGCAGCCGAGGGTGCGTTCGCACAGGTCGGTCGCGAGGTCAACCAGCGACCACAGTTCGGCGCGCTGGTCGGGGGTGTAGTCGAGCAGACGCGGGCGCGATTCGCCGAGCGCAACCAGCAGGTGCCCGTTGGCATAGGGGTAGCGGTTGAGGAAGATTATGCCGCCGGGAGTTTCGGCGTCCGGCTCGGTCCGCGACCAGTCGCCTTGTGTCGCAGGGGGGGTGGGCACGCCGGTCCGCACGATGACATGGTTCTGCTCATCGGCCTCGGGGTTCAACCAGTATTCCCGGATGAAGCAGGCCGACTGGACGGGCTTCGCTGGCACCTCGGTCGGAGTCGGTTGGTCCTGTCGCTGATCCGAGAGCATCTGCATATAGCGGTCGCGCCACGGAGCGTGAAGTTGGACCGGACGGTTTTGGGAGGGGTTGGTGTCGTCGGGCATACGCCCACCATATACCCGCATCCCTGCACAGATGGCTACACTCGTCCTTCCCGCGAGTGTTCCAAGCGACGCAACCGGGTCCAAAATCACCACTACTACAGTCAGCGGAGGTTCCTCAACGATGTTCAAATCAGTCAAGGTCGGCGGGCGTGGCACGCTCGATGTCCTCGTTCTCGGCCAGTTCAAATCCGGTGGGGCCTCCGGCGGCGGTGCAGCCCTCGATAGCACCACCAAGCAGCACGATGCCGAGGGCCTCGCTCAGGCCGCCGCCAAGCGCAGCGTGGCAACCGGTGAGATCGGCGCGATCGTTGAGGCCTTCCCCACCGGAAAGGGTGCCCCGCGACGCATCATCGTCCTCGGGCTTGGAGACAAGGGCACCTTCGGCGTGGAAGCCGCACGCTCCGCCGCGGCGTCACTCGGTCGGCACCTCGCGAAGATCAAGGCCAGCTCCGTCGGGCTGGAAGTCATCGGCGCGATTGACTCGTCCAAGGCCGATGCCGGTGCCTGCGGGCGCGCGTTCGGCGAATCGTTCGGCCTGCTCGCCTGGGACGCCGATCAGTTCCGCGGCTCGGCGACCACGAAGACCGAGCGCCAGGCCCTGAGCCTGCGCTGCTCAGACAAAGCCTTCAGCGCGGGCATGGAATACGGCCTCGGTCTCGCCGAATCGGCCAATGTCGCACGCACCCTCAGCGAGACCCCGCCGAACATCTGCACCCCCGAGTTCGTCGCCAAGGAAGCCCAGAAGCTCGCCCGCCAGACCGGCATGAAGTGCACGGTCATCAAGGGATCAAAGCTGCTGGATGAGAAACTCGTCGGCATCCACACCGTCGGCGATGCCTCGGAAAACAAGCCCTGTCTCGTTCGGCTCGAGTACACCCCGAAGTCCACCGGGCGGGGCAAGAAGCCCATCGTGCTCGTCGGCAAAACCATCACCTACGACACCGGCGGCCTGTCCCTGAAGATCTCCGGTTCCATGAAGGGCATGAAGCGCGATATGGACGGCGGCGCGGGCGTCTTCGGCGCGATGCACGCCATCGCGACCGTGATCAAGCCCAAGCGCAAGGTCATCGCTTACTTCTGCTGCGCCGAGAACTCCATCAGCGATGAAGCCTACCGCCCCGACGACATCCTCGAATACGCCAACGGCGTCACCGTCGAAGTCACCATCACCGCCGCCGAGGGGCGTCTGGTCCTCGCCGACGGCCTGATCCGCGCCTGCAAGGAAAAACCCGAGTGCGTCATCGACATGGCGACGCTCACCGGCGGCGTCGTGGTCGCGCTGGGCAACACCTACGGCGGCATGTGGTGCGACGACGACAAACTCCGCGCCAAGGTCGAATCGGCCTCGGAGAAGACCGGAGAACGCGTCTGGCGCCTGCCGCTGCACCAGGAATACCGCGATCTGATGAAGTCTCCGGTCGCCGACATCCTGAACAGCGCGCCGGTTCGCTGGGCCCACCCGATTCAGGGCGCGGCCTTCCTGAGCTACTTCGTCGAAGAAGGCATCCCATGGTGCCACCTCGACATCGCCGGTGTCCACGCCACCGAGAGCGACAAGGGGCCGTTCGTCAAGAACAGTGCCACCGGTTTCGGTGTTCGCCTGCTCGCGGAACTCGTTGACTCCATGTGAGTCCAACGGAACGGTCAGACACCCCCTCCCGTGCTCAACGGCGCGCGGAGGGGTTTTTCGTGAACCAGAGGTAGGATGCGTGTTCTGCGAGGAGGAGTCGCCATGCCGCCCACACGATCGATCCAGCAACCGCCGGCGAACATGAGCGCCGCGATGTTCACACTGCGGATCCTGTATCTGGCATTCATGGCTGGCATCGCCATGTTCGCGGTCGTGGTGGTCATCTTGCTACAGAGCGCTTCTTCTTCGTCGCCAGCAACGCCACCAAGCCAGCCGTCGGGTATCGCGGATATAGAGATGCTCTTTGCCATCATCCTGGGCGCGTACGCCGTGTCCGTCCTTCCGGCGTCCGTGTTCATCGTGCCCGCGTTGCGCAAGAAGGCGGGTATCGCCGCGGCTGATGCCGCGTCCGACACCGATCCGGATGCGCCCAAACTTGCAGCGATCGGACTTTTTACAACCGGCTTGCTCCTCCGCGCCGCACTTGTTGAAGGGTGGGGGTTGTTTGGGACCGTGACCGCTCTTCTAACGGAGAACATGCTGTTCCTGCTTGTGCCGGCCCTGGCGGTCGCGATCATCGGCCTGTATTTCCCGACCCGTTCGAAGTTCGAGCGGTTTTACACAGAGTCTCTCGAGAAGGCTTCAAAGGAGAGTGACTGATGGCGCGCACGCTTGAGCCCCAGGGCATCGTCGAAACCAAGACCGCGCCAAAGCGCGACCTGAAATTCACCTGCATGAACTGCCTGAAGGACGAACTCGGCCGGCTGGAGCAGGCCAACACGAAGGGCGAACTCGTCACAACGGGGAACTGGTCCGCGGGGCAGATTCTGAGCCACTGCGCGATCTTCATGCGCTGTTCGTTCGATGGCTTCCCCAGCCGCGCTCCGGCTCGCTTGCGGGTCATCGCTCGGCTGATGTTCAAGAAGAAGGCCGTGAGCGGAGCACCGATGCCGTCCGGATTTCAACTACCCAAGCAGGCTTCGTTCATGCTGCCCGCGCCGGAAGTGCCGTTCGAGCAGGGCATGGGGGAACTCCGCGAGCAGGTGGCGCGTCTGGATGCGGGAGAGCAGTTCTCGCATCCAAGCCCGGTGCTCGGGCCGCTCACGCATGAGGAATGGGTGAAACTCCACCTGGCGCACTGCATGATGCACCTGGGTTTCATGGATTACCCGGGGGCCCCGGGCTCGAACCTGGGCTGAGCAGGTCCGAGGCCGCGGGCGATCGGTCGATCAGTCGCCGTGGCTGGGCGGGGGGCCGTCTCCGCCTCCGTCCCCGCCGCCACCGTCGCCTCCACCTCCGTCCCCGCCGCCACCGTCGCCTCCGCCGTCGCCCCCGTCTCCTCCGCCATCACCACCGTCGCCTCCTCCGTCGCCCCCGTCTCCTCCACCATCACCGCCGTCGCCACCATCACCTCCGTCACCGCCTCCATCTGTGCAGCCCGTGTACCCGAAGTAGACGAGGAGCATGTTGAGATCGGCGAGGTTGATCTCGTGGTCGCCGTTCACATCGCCGCCTTCGACGCCGAGGATGCCGCTGTCGTCACCGAAGTTCGCGAGAATCGCGTTGAGATCGCTGAGGTTGACCGCTTCGTCCCAGTTCGTGTCGCCGGGGCAGCCGAGCTCGATCGGCGGATCGGTGAACGCGGTCGTGACCGAAGCCACGCCGACGGATTCGCCCTGTTCCACGGATCCGAGCCAGAGCTGGGCGGCATCGAAGGGTTGATCGGTCAGCACGCCGATGAAGACCTCGCCATTCGAGGCCGGCGGGATATCGAGATACAGGTCGAACCCACTCTCCCAGAAGCGCACGATCAGTTTGGAAGTGTTCGTGCGGGTGACGCCGGTCAGTTCGACGCCCACGCCGTACACGCGACCCGACACCATGCGCATGCGCACGAGCCCGCTGTTGATCGAACCGCCGTTCGCCACCGGAGCGCCGGTCTGCGTGATCTCGACGGGACGAAGGATGTACCGGCCGGATCCCGCTCCACCTTCGTCGCTCCCGAAGTGAATGCCGTTTGAATAACTGTTCGGTGTGGTCGTGTCGTCGATGAACAGGCGCGTGTCCCGCGCCGGTGATCCGGGGTAGGGGATCGAGGGGTCGATCCCGTCGAGGATCAGAAGCCGCGTGTGGTCGAGCACATACGCGGGGTGCAGCCCGCTCGCGAGATCGACTTCCCCTTCCTCGTAGGCCGAGAAGTCGTCCGTCTCCACGCGCTCGGTCGTCTGTGCCGCGGCGTTCAGGAAGGCATCCTTGTTGTGGTAGACCGTGTAGCCCTGCGCGAGTGCCCCGGTGGGCAACGCGAGGACGACGATCGCGCCGAGGCTTCGGCACGCACGCGGCAAACGGGCACGGGTCAGTCGATCGATCATCTCTGCATTCCTTCCGCTCTTCCAGGCAGGCACTCACCGGTTTCGGTGTGATCTGCTCAAAGGAAGCGTGCGCGGAGGGCGGGGCGCAGCAAGCCACGACCCCGCCTTCGGCGTGGGAATGCGGAAATCACAAGGGCACATAACGCGGAGAATTTGCCCAGACTCTCAACGGCAAGCGGTAATCGGACCCACGGGCGCGATCGTCAGTCGATGAACGGCATCTCCCCGACCTTGCCGATCCAGATCTGGCTGGAGGGGCGGTCCTCATCGCCGAACGGCTCGCCGCGCTGGGCGGTCCACATAAACAGAGAGCCGTCATCGGAGAACACCGGCAGGCCATCGAAGCCGTCGGCGAAGGTGAGGCGCTGGATCTCATAGGAGCCCGGGCCGCGGTCCTCGCTGCCCTTGGCGGGCACCTCGATCGCGAAGACTTCGTAATTCATGTGGGAGACCTGCGAACTGGCGTAGACCAGCATCCTGCCGCTGGGGTGCCAGTAGGGGGCCCAGTTCACATGGTCGTTGTCGGTGAGTTGGTACTCGTGCTCGATGCCGGTCACTCTGCCGTTCTCGTCGAAGGCCAGGTCTGCGACAAAGAGCTGGAGTTGGTTGTTGCCGACCCGGTCGGAGCGGTAGCAGATGCGTGTGCCGTCGGGGCTGAAGAACGGCCCGCCGTCGTACCCGTCGGCGGTGACCGCGAGCACTTCCGTGCCCTGCTGGAGATCGCGGATCCAGATATCACCCACGCCGGTGTCGGAGGCGACCGAGCAGTAGACGATGTGTCGCCCATCGGGAGACAGCGCGCACTCGGCGGTGTACCCGTCGGGCTTGGGGAACATCACGCTCGGCTGGTACTCCTCGGGCAGGAAATCCAGTTCGGTCGTGATCTTCGGCTCGGTGCGATAGTCGTCGTACACCTCCTGCACGACGCGCGTGACGACTTCCATCTCCTTCGGGAAGGCCCAGCGGTAGCGTGAACTGCCGCGTTGGTAGCCCGCGGACTCATCGCCCGAGGGCTCCACCTGCGTGGAACCGAAGAGGATGCGCCACGGCTCGCCCGGGTAGAACCAGCCGCAGGTGTTGGCCGATCCGGGGTTCGAGACTTCGATCGGTTCCTCGATGCCCGTCACCTTGCCCTCGGCGTCGAACGCGAGTTTGGCGACATACATGCCGTAGTTCGAGTGGCCCCCGCCGGGCCCGCTTCCGTAGCGCTCGCGGGGCGAACCCTGGAAGATGATCCACTTGCCATCGTGCGAGAAGTAGGACTCGCCTGCGCGGCTGAACATCGCGGCATCGGTCACCTGGACCGCGTCCACGATGTACTGCGCTTCCGTCGCGGGGCCACCGGCGTTCACGGGGTCCGGGCTGGTTGGGGCACCGGTGCGATACAGGTTGTGCGTGATCGGGTCGTACCAGCCCGTATCCACCTTGATCAGCCGGTCGCGAATCTCTTTCGGGAGGTCGGACGGGATGCCATCGTCTTCCGCGCCTGCTTCGGGCTCGGGTTCATCGTCTTTCGGGTACACCTCGTGCGTGATCGGGTCGTACCACCCGTTGTCGGTTTCGATGACCCGCTCGCGGACTTCGTCGGGCAGGTTCGCTGGCGGTTCGCTGGTCGTGCCCCCTCCGTTCACAGGCGAATCATCCGCGGCGTTCGCGGTCGTCTCAATCGTGCGGGTGGTGTCGCTGGCGGGCGTGGTGCCGGCACTCTCCTCGCACCCGGCGAGTGCAGCAGTGAGACAGCAGATCGATCCAGCGATGAGACGAACGGTCCGAGAGTCGAACATGGAGCGTTACCTACGAATTGCAGGGGAAATTGCGGTGAGGAGCAAGGCGTGCCGAGGCGGAGCCGCCGGGCGTGTGCCAAAGAGTCTATGGTAGCCCGTTGTGGCTGATCCGACCTCCCCATCCGAACCCCTCGTTCACGAACCGTGGTTCTCGCCCGTGGACCCCTCGCGTCCGATGGCCGACCCGCGCCGGGCCACCCTCCGCCCGGGCGTTCCACCGTTCCCAGAACTTGAAATCGTCTATCAGGACGACGATGTCGCGATCGTGAACAAGCCCTCGGGCCTGCTCAGCGTGCCGGGGAAGGGCTGCGAGGAAGATCCCTGCAAGGCGGACTGCGTGGCCACCCGCATCGCCGCGAGCATCGAGGGGGCCAGCGGCCCGCTGACCGCGCACCGGATCGACATGGACACCTCCGGGATTCTCGCGATCGGGCTGAACAAGGCCGCGCATCGGCATCTGTCCATCCAGTTTCAGGATCGGCTCGCGAAGAAGACCTACATCGCCTTGCTCGATGCACGCGAGCCCGGCACTTTCGAGCGCCTGCCGGTCGGGCGCGAGGGGCTGATCAACCTGCCCATCCGCGCTGATATGAACAACCGCCCGCACCAGATGCACGACCCCGTGCAGGGGCGCACCGCCCGGTCGCAGTACACGATCCTCAACCACGAAACGCTCGACGACGGCACGCCGTGCATCCGCGTCGAGTTCAAGCCCATCACCGGGCGCAGCCACCAACTCCGCGTCCACAGCGCCTTCAGCCACATCGATGACGGCCCCACTGGGGGCGGCGGTCTGGGCGCGCCGATCATCGGCGACCACCTCTACGGCGAACGCCTGCCCGGATGGCGCCTCATGCTTCATGCCCGCACGCTCCAGATCAGCCTTCGCGAAGGCGAACCGGCGCGTCTGTTCGAGGCGAATGTGCCGTTCTGAACCTCGGCGAGCACTCGCGCCGCTCGCAAGACGGGGGCTCAAGAAAAAACTTGTGTTTCGTGTCCCCCGGTGGATTTGATTTCCGCCTGGTGTGGTGTCCCGTCGCGTCGTCGTGACGGGCATGGCAGACAACAGGAGGAGAGCAGACATGACACGCAAGAGTGGTTTGATCGGTATGGCAATCGTCGCGGGTCTCGCGACCGGCGGCGCGGCGAACGCGGGGTTCGTCGAGATCGCGGGGAACCTCGGCCCGGGGGACTCGTTCAATGTGGTGAGCGGATTCCTGGTGCAGGGGCCGGATGAGGTGTCGATCGGGAATGTTGATCAGGCGGTGCCGTTCAGCACCGGCGCGGTCGGTGTGTTCGCGACGACGATCGAGCTCGGGATGCGCCTGACCGACGGTGTGGACGAGGTGAACATCTCGATCTATTCCGACGCGGGCGGGGTGCCCGGGGCCGCGCTGACGACGACGGTGGGCACGAACCTGCCGGGGCCGAATGTGCCCGAACTGGCGAGCTTTACGCTGGATATGCCGTTCCTGCTGGATGCGAACACGAACTACTGGATCGTCGCGGACGCGGATGCGGACACGGAGATCGTCTGGCACCACAACGACATCGGCAAGACGCTGAAGGCCGGTCGCTCGGGTGATCCGGTTGGGCCGTGGAACATCAGCGTGGATGCGACGACCCCGGCGTTCCGGATCTTCGGTCGCGATGTGCCCGCGCCGGGCACGGTGGCGCTGCTGGCGGGCGCGGGCCTTGCCGGGCTGCGTCGTCGCCGGGGCTGAACTGTCTACAGAGACTTCTTAAGACCAACCGTGCCGCACGGGGCCCCGAGGTGGGGCCTTGTTGCGTTTTGGGGAGTGTGCCTCGGCGTTACGCCGCGGCGGTGAGGGGTTGGGCCCCGTCGGAGGACTTGTCGGAGGACCTGTCAGGCGAATTGCCGGGGGGCGTGGCTGGGGCGGAGTCGTTGGGATGCTCGGTCTGGGCCAGTCGGCCGGAGCCAGCGGCGGCGTTCGCACCCGGGCGACTGGCGGCGCGGGCCTGGGTGAGGATGGACCGAGCGGTGCGCATGGTTTCGACGCGTCGGCGATGGCGCCCATCGAGGTGGGCGATGGAGTCGTCGAGCATGGCGATCAGTTCGGGGCCGACCTCGTTTTGGATGGCTCGTCGGCGCTCGATGACGAGGTTGGCCCGCTTGGCTTCGTCCTCGCGAGCGGCCTCGTTGGCGGCGGTGAGCAGGGCGGCCCGCTGGTTGAGCAGGCGCTGCATCCGCTGGATTTTCGCCTGCATGTCGGGGTTTTCGAGGAATTCGAAGAGCTCATCGAGAGTCATGCCCACAGATCTGGCGATGGCGGGGTAGGAGGCCTCGCGATCGAGGAGCGCTTCGAGGACGGCGTTGACGGTTTCGGGTTTCGTGGTCATACGGGGAGTATGCGCACGGGTTTTGTTTGGGTCAAGGGAAATGTTTGGAAAATAGAAGGGGTGGTCGCAGGGAATTTGCTTTATCTCCCATGATTCGAGTGGTACCTTGACAGACAGCAATCCCGAAACCCGCATTAGGAGTCCATGATGGACCTGATTGACCGCTTGCGTGATGCGGTGAAACATTCCGACGCAAGCCAGGGCCAACGAACGCGGGAGAGTCAGCAGAAGCAAATGGTTAGCGGGGCTGGAGGGAGGCCTGACAATAATGAATTGGGATCAACTGCTCAGCGACAGGCGATTTGGCCGGGACGACAAGATTGGACCTGCCAAATCAACGGAAACAAATCGAACGCACTTCGAAGCCGACTACGATCGAATCATCTATTCGGAACCTTTCCGTCGGCTATCAAAAAAGACTCAGGTCCACCCCTTCCCTCAAAATGACCATGTGAGGACGCGACTGACGCACTCTCTCGAAGTCGCAAGCGTCGGCCGATCCCTTGCTAAACGAGTTGCCTCGGAGCTTCGGCAGCGCGGCAAGATAACGGGTCAGCAAGCTGCAGATCTCACAAAAGTCGTGGAAGCAGCGTGTCTAGCGCATGACATTGGGAATCCACCGTTTGGTCACGCCGGCGAACACGCGATTCGAGAATGGGTCCAGGCCAATGACCAAGAGGTGTTTGGGCAACTAACAGGCCAAATACGCAACGATCTGATCTGCGATTTCTTCTACTTCGAAGGCAATGCGCAGGCATTCAGGATTGCTGCGAGAGCGAACAATCCTCAGACCGGTTATCTGCGACTGACACTCGCCACGCTGGCGACGATGCAGAAGTATCCCTGGCCGTCAAGTGATCGGCGAACCGCTGAAAAGGGCAAATGTGGGTTCTTTTCTACCGAGCAAGGGATGTATTTAGATCTTGCCAGAGCTCTTGGGCTTGAGCACAAAGGCAGAGTCGCTCGGCACCCACTCTCCTTTCTGGTTGAGGCAGCGGACGACATTTCATACAGCGTTGCCGATCCGGAAGACGCAGTAAAAGTCGGCATTTTGTCCAGCCCTGAAGTCATCGATCTCTATAGGAAGTTCGCGCCTAAGTACAGCGGCGATGACCACGGGAATGTGGCATTCATGCGAGGTATTGCGGTCGGTTCTCTCGTTGATGAATTTTTGGCTGTCTTCATGGATGACTACGACGCAATCATCTCCGGGCAACGCGAGAAAGATTTGAAGTCTGACCTTTCTGGCGACATGAAGACCGCCTTCAAGCGATCCAAGGAGATATACGCCAGCACCATCTTTGCTGAGCGATCCAAGATTGCCAGTGAAATCGGTGCCTATAAAGCAATCGGCAGGATCATTCGAGCGCTGTCAAGGGCAGCTCGCACAGTCGTCGATAACGGAGGCAGCGTCGATGACTCATCCTTCGTTGCGAAGCGTGCTTTGGAACTCTGTTGGGATCGTGAATATCTGAGGCGAGCCCAAGAGAGCGGTGATTCCGCTGGTTATGCTTGGTGGTTGCATCAGATTCTTGACTATATAGCGGGACTCACGGATGACTTCGCTCGCCGGATATCAAGAGAGATCGAAGGCGTATAAGTGTCGAAATGCATCGAGGGTGAATTCCAACAGTTGAATGCGTTCGACTCAAGAACTGGAATCGGAGCGCGGTTTCCGGTCTGGTCGATCGTGATCGGCGTGGTCTGCCTGCTGGCGATGCTGCCGGTGGTGAACTTCATGGCGCACTCGCTGTGGATGT
>JBICHT010000138.1:0-6497 GCA_043101125.1 Phycisphaerales bacterium JB050
GGCGTGGGCCCGGGCCGGGTGGGGGGTGGTGCCGTGCGGCAGGCCGCAGAGGCGGTCGAGCTGGACCCCCACCATGCCGACTTCGTCGTGGAGGAGGCGCTTGCCGTAACAGGGGATGACCAGGTTAACCACGTGTCCGAGGCGGACGAGGGTGGTGCAGAGTTTCTGGGCGTAGGCGGCCCCGGAGGCGCCGGTGATGCCCACCACGACGCGTCGGCGGCGTGGGGCGGGGGTTTCGGCGTGGGGCTGGACGCTGGGATTCATCGGAACCTACTGTAGCCGCGAAGGATGCGGTAGACTCTGGGCTGGCCCCTGGCGGAGGGTACAGGTATCCCCGCGATCGGCCGTTCTTACGGGATTTTCGGACGGTCCGGCTCGGTGAGCCGGCGTGCGAGGGTCTTCGACGGATCGAATCTTCCTCCCCCGCGGAGTTTTTCATGGCGACACGCTCAATCACAGAATCGGTCGGCTGCAGCATGATGGGGTTCATCGGGGCGGGGCTGCTCACACTGGGCGGCCTCGGCTTGGCGAGCATGCCCGGCTGCGCGACCTACGCGAACTACCCGCCCATCGGTCAGGATTTCGCGGTGAACGACCCCAATGTCGTGCCGCTTCCGGTGCTGATGCGGGTGTCCTTGACGCGCGTGCTGGCGCAAGACGCCGCGAACGCCGAACTCCCCGAGCGGTGGGTGCTGAACCTGCCGCGCGGCATGGACCAGGGCCGGGCCCGCTCGATCCTCGAGAACACGATGGCCGATGCCGGTGTGACCGGTGGCATGCTCGTCGGGGACGAGGGTTCCCAAGGGCTGCCCGTGTACTCGGTCACGCGCGTGTGGCTACGGGCCGACAAGGCGACCGTGGATGTGATCCGCCCGGTCACTCTGGACGGCATGGAGCCAACCGAGTCCGATGCGGACGGCGTGGCCTACACCTACCAGAAGATCACACTGCGCCTGGTCGGTGGCTTCCGGCCCTGGCGCGTGGAGGGGACGCGCGAATGGCCGATCGGGCTGGAAGAGCGTCCGGAACTGTTCGGCTGGCCCGCGGGCAGCGACAGTGTTTCAACCAGTCAGTCGGGCGATGAAACGCCCGTCGATTCCGAGGGCAACTGATCGTCATGCAACTTGCTCCCTACCAGATCCAGATCGGCCAACGCGTGCGCGTAACCCAGTCCATCGCGTTCGGCAAGGGCACCGTGAAGACCAGCGTCGAAGGCACGGTGATCCGCTACGGCCAGCAGAAAACAGGCTCGTGGTTCGCCCACGCCAAGGACGACAAACTGTGGCTCGACCGGCTCGAACTCCGCAAGGACGACGGCGAGATCGTGGTGTGCAATATCGATGGCAACAGCGTGATCGAATCGGTCGAGGCACCCGCGGGGTAATGTGTCATGATCGTGAAGGTGCGCGAGCCGAGTCGCTCGAGCGATCCCCGAATCAAGGCCGGCGAAGATGCCGAACTGCAGATGGCGCACTATCTCAAGCGTGCGTTCGGGGAAGATCCCGAGACCCTTGTGTTCAACGACCTCAGGTTGTGTCGGTACGGAGAGATCGCGCAGATTGACCACCTCGTGCTGCATCGGTGGGGTCTGATCGTTATCGAATCGAAGAGCATTACTGGCCAGATCGATGTTAACGATCACCTAGAGTTTACCTATCGCAATGGACGGAATATCTACGGAATGCCATCGCCCGTTGAGCAGGCGAAGAGGCAACGAGATCTGCTGATGAGGCTTCTGAAGGAGAACAGTCCACAACTCCGCGAGCCACATCGACAGAAGGATGGCTTCACCCATTGCCCGAGTGTTGTCCGGGTTGCGATCGCCGATCAAGGGGTAATCAATCGCGGCAAAATCGATCCGCCTGAGTTGATGAAAGCGGACCAGGTTCCAGGCCATGCAAGGATGCTCATCCGCTACACCATTCAGAGCATGAAGGATCGCAAGCTGGTGCCCTGGGAGCTCAGTCGCGCGGAGTTGATGCGAGTCTGTTGCTTCCTCCTAGATCAGCACACCCCGCTCGTCCCTTCACAAACGAGCAGTTCGCGCGCCAAGTTGCGACCGACGAAACCAAAGCGGCATTCGGCGACAACCAGTAAGCCTGCATCGTCGGCGGTGATCCGCCCCGCCAACCTCCCCGTCTTCCTCTGCACGCACTGCCATTCCCAGAATGTCTCGGTGAAGTACGCCTACTCCTACTATCTCGCCTGCGCGGATTGCTCGAAGAACACGCCATTGAAACTCGATTGCCCGACTTGCAAAGCGGTGGCCAAGCCGCGCAAGCGCGGCAAAGAGTTCTTCGCAGAGTGCGTGAACTGCAACGAGTGGCGGCTGGTCTTCGTGGCGAAGTGAAACCGGAGGAGCGGGGCCCTGTTCCGGCCACCCTCCACCGAAATCTCACACGCTGAGCGTGTAGGTCACAAACTCCGCGTCCAGTTCCCATCCCTCGCGCTCATAGAGAGCCCGGGCGGCGGTGTTGTCGGCCTGCGTCTTCAGGCTGATCTTCGACGCGCCGGTGCGCTTCGCGAAGGCCAGGCACTCGTTCATCAACGCCGTGGCGATGCCGTTCCGACGATGCTCGGGCGCGACGAACAGGTCATTGAGCACCCAGTTCCGCCTCATGCTCGTCGAACTGAGTTTGGGGATCATCTGCGCGAAACCGAGGGCCTTGTGGGTGGGGGTCGACTCGGTGCGGGCCAGCAGAAAGATGGTGTCGTTCAGACGCAGACGGTCGCTCACGAACGCCCGGGCTTTGCCCGCATCGGTGATGATGCGATAGAAATTCTGGTAGGCGATGAACAACTCAGTCGCCGCGGCGACATCCACGGGTCTGGCTCTGGCGATGATCAGGCGTGCAGCCATGAGAATGGTGTACCACGACGAAGCAGGAATTGCGAGCGAAATCCCCTTCGCGGAACCCGTACAATCCCGGCATGACCACGCCAGATCAGCACGCGCCCTCCGCCGGTAGCCCCTTCTACATCACGACCCCCATCTACTATGTGAACGACCGGCCCCATGTCGGCTCGTGCTACACCACCATCGTGGCCGACTGCATCGCCCGGTTCATGCGCCTGGCCGGGCGGGATGTCTTTTTCCTGACCGGAACCGACGAGCACGGCCAGAAAGTGGAAAAATCCGCCGCCGAGAAGGGCAAAACGCCCCAGGAGCTGGCCGATGAGAACGCCCGCCACTTCCGCGAGGCCTTCGACTTCATCGGCTCCAGCCACGATGACTTCATCCGGACCACCGAGCCCCGGCACGAGAAACAGGTCCAGGCCGCCCTGAAGACCCTCATCGACTCCGGGGACATCTACCTCGGCACCTTCGAGGGCTGGTACGACGAGGGTCAGGAGGAGTATGTCACCGAGAACCAGGCCCGCGAGCAGGACTACACCGCCTTCAACGGCCGACCGCTGGTGAAGGCGACCGAGCAGAACTACTACTTCCGGCTCACCAAATACTGGGATCGTGTCCGGACGCTGATCGAACAGAACGAGACCTTCGTCCGTCCCGCGGGCAAGCGGAGCGAGGTGCTGGGGCGGCTCAAGGACGAGGCGCGGGATGTGCCCATCAGCCGCACGAACTTCTCCTGGGGCATCCCGGTGCCCGGCGATGAGCAGCATGTGACCTATGTCTGGATCGATGCGCTCATGAACTACATGACCGCGCTCGGCAAGATCGACGCGGGCGCGGCGGGCATGGACCACTCCCGAGCCAGGTACTGGGACGGCTCGGGCGAAGTGGTCCACCTCATCGGCAAGGAGATCCTGTGGTTCCACGCCGTGATCTGGCCCGCTCTGATCATGGCCCTTCAGGACGCCGGACGCGTCGACCTGAAGATGCCCACCACGGTCTACGCCCACTCGTTCTGGATCCGCGAGGGCAAGAAGATGTCCAAGACGCTGGGCAACTTCATCGACCTCGACACCATCCACGCCTACTGCGACCGCTACGGGCTCGACGCCTTCCGCTGGTACATGCTCACCCAAGGCCCCCTGAGCGCGACCGACGCCGACTTCGCCTACGAACACTTCGTTGAGGTGTACAACGCGGACCTGGCCAACGGCTACGGCAACGCCCACTCGCGCGTGACGAACATGATCGCCAAATACTTCGGCGGTCAGGTTCCAGAGCCGGAAGCCGGTGTCGATCTCGGTGTGGACTGGGCTGCGCTGGTATCAGGAAAGACGACCGAGGCCACCGGGACGATGCGGGCGGTCGAGGTCGCTGGCGCGTTGGCTGCCGCGATGGATGTGTCCAACGCGGTCGACGGGTTCATCAACGAGACAAGGCCGTTCACCCTCGCCAAGGACGAGGCCAACCTCCCCCGTGTCGGCACGATCCTCTACCAATGCGCCGAGGCCCTGCGTATCGCCGCGGTCCTGCTCCGCCCGGCCATGCCCACTGCGATGGACGAAGCCCTCAAGCGCCTCGGCTGCCCGATCGAAGACGGCCAGACGCTCGACGAACTCTGCGCCTGGGGCCGCCTCAAGCCCGGAACCATGGTCGAAAAAGGCGAGGCGCTCTTCCCTCGCGCAGATGCCAAGGACCCCGAGCCGTCGGCAGACGCCGGCGCAAAGTCGGGGGCCTGATGCACTTCGTCCGCCGGTATCAGAAGGTCTTCGAGGCCGAATCAATGGCCGCATCGCTGCGCGAGCAGGGGATCAACTGCGCCGTCGTCGGGCACCACACCCAGGGGGCCATCGGCATGGAAGGCAGCCGGCTGCCGTGGTTCGGCTACGACCTCGTCGTGATGTGGCCCGAGGATGTCCAGCCCGCGAGACGGATGATCCACGAACTCGAGGGCGCCCGCATCGAGCTCGAAGAGGGCTGGGAAGATGCCGCACGCCCCGACCTGAGTGCGCTCGAAGGCACCGGCATCGTGGTGACCTGCGCGTCCTGTGAACACGCGCTCCCGCTGGACGCGACCCTCGAGCGCTGCCCGACCTGCGCCGAACCTGTGGACATCGTCGATCGGCTCGTCGAGGAGCACGGCCCGGAAGTGCTCGATGCGTGCTACGGCATCGAACCCACAAACCCGACCCCACGATCCGGATCATTCACCCAGCAACCGCCGCAGCAGGACTACGATCCAGCGCTCGTCCGGCTCCCCTGCGCGGGATGCGGCGAGTTGCTCGGGGAGGGCCTCAGCGGACGATGCCCGCACTGCGGCACACTCTTCGACAAGCGGGATATGCTCAAGCGATAGACACATCCTCCTCCACACGGAGTGCGCATACATGACCAATCCACACGAAACCAAGCCGCACGAATACAGCGAAGGACACGATCGCGCCGAGCACGAAGCGCTCGACCACGCCCGCTCGGTCCTGAGCGCGTACCGGGAAGGCGTGCTGTTCATGGACGACCAGCACACCCCGATCCACTTCGTCACCGAACACGGAACCGGACGCCTCATCGCCTCGGTCCCCGCCGCGACCTTCTTCGCCAGCCAGCACGCCCTGTTCGTTCCCGAAGAAACCGACGACGCCCTCCAACTCCTGCTGACCTGCGAGGAGATCGAAGAGTCGGACTCCACCGATCGCTGGATCGCCTTCCACATCGGCGAAAGCGAGCACCCCGAGCACACCCGCTGGGCGGCATTCTGGATCGACTCGGCCAAGCACGGCCCGTGGGTCTTCGACGGCGAGGCCATGATGGTCCCCAACCCCGTCGCCGACCTCGAACCCAAGACTTGCAAGGCCATCAACGCTCGCCGCGACGAACTGGCTCGCGTCACCGCCGAACTCACCGGAGCAGACGCGACCGACGGCGCCCTGTGCGTCGGGGTCGATCCCGGCGGCCTGTATGTCCGCCTGCGCCACGGCGTGGTGCGCGTACCCTTCCCCGAACCCGACGAAGAGTCGACCATCGAAACCCTGGATTCATTGGTGGAGCGCCTGCTGGCGAGTTGAATCCCCCCCCTTCCCCACGCGAAAGTGACCGATCGACATGCTCGAACCCGACCAGAAGCTGCTCGAACAGGTCCTCAGCGATGCCGCGTCCCGCGTGGGCCTGGCCCGCGCCGACGAGATCGCCTCGCGCGTCGAGGCGGTCTGCCGCAGAGCCGGAGACCGCATCGACGACCCATCATGGGACGAGGCCGCGGCCATCATCGCTGGGCTTGACCTCGATGACATCGCCGGCATCCTCCGCCTCACCACCGCACGCTTCCACCTCTACAACAACGCCGAACAACTCACCATCGCGCAGATCAACCGCGACCGGGAGCGTGCGGCCACCCCAGATAAGCCTCGCGCTGAGTCGGTCGATGCCGCCATGCGCGCCCTGTCCTCGAACGGGTGGACACCCGAGCGCCTGGCCGAGCAGGTCATCCGCAAGATCGATGTGCAACCCACGCTGACCGCCCACCCGACCGAGAGCCGGCGGCGCAGCATCATGGACAAGCAACTCCAGATCGCGCGCGCACTCGTGCGCCTCCGGCGCGAAGACCTGTTGCCGAGCGAGCGAGCAGAACTCGAAGAACGGGTCTCCC
>JBICHT010000139.1:0-13946 GCA_043101125.1 Phycisphaerales bacterium JB050
TGGTGGTGGCCCGGTCACGGGGCCGCGTGGGTACGGATCTGGGCGCGGCCCTCCGGGGTGTCGGGGTGGGCCCGGGGGGGGTGTCGGTGTTGGGGGTACTGCCACCGATGGTGGGGGCGGTGGTGAGCGTTGGGGTGCGGACTGGGGAATTGGTCCGGTCGCTCCGCCGGGCGTCGGAGTTGTGTGTGAAGCGTCAGGAGCGGACGACCCAGACCCTGCTGACGCTCATGGAACCGGCGATCATCCTGGTGCTTTCAGCGAGCGTGGGGTGGGTGGTTTACAGTCTTGTGGTCGGTATGCTGGCGATGACCGATGTGGCCTCGGGGTGATCGAGGCCGGTGAGTGAGCCGCTGAAGGAGCAGCGCATGAGCAGCGAAACCAATCGGACGGTTGTGACGCGTTCACCGATGACGCTCCTGGCCTTGGCCGGGGCGGGTGTGCTTGGGGCGTTTGCGAGCGGGTGTGTCAGCGAGGGCGTGCAGCGAACGGCGATGGATGACCCGCCCCGCGCGATGCGACCGTTCGAGGAGTACGACCCGGGCGATCGCTACATCTCTGAGATGCTGTCGATTCGGCCCGACAACCGGCGCAGCGGCGAGGGGCCGGTGCTGTTGAGTCGTGAGGCGCTCGGGAATGGTGTCGGCTTTGCGGAGCGGAGTCCGGGCGATGCTCGTCTGATGAACAGTAACCCGGGCGAACTGATGCGGGTGAAGTACGCCGCGAATAAAGCGAATGCTCAGGATGTGATCCGGGTGTTCGTCGGGGAGTACCTCGGGCGCGACTATGTGATCGATTCCTCGATCAACGATCAGATCACGATGGACATCGATTCGGAGATGACCTCCGGGGATATTCAGGACTTCCTCGGCGCGCTCGCGCTGCTGCACGGCTGGGCGATCAATGATGAGAACGGCACGCTGATCGTGCGCAAGACGGCGGACATGGGGCGCGAGTCCAACGCGCCCTTGCTCCGGGCTCGTGCGCTGATGGACAGCGACGGCGTGGCGATCCGGGCGCGTCGGATGCGGTACCTGAGTCCGGCGGATGTGAAGCCACTGCTGGAACCGGTGATGTCCACCGGTTCGCAGCAGATCGCGGCGGGGCGATCGGTGGTGCTGATCGACACGGTGCGTCAGTTGAACCGGGCTTCGGACCTGTTGAGCGCCGTGGATGTGCCGGAGTTCGATGGGGCGGAGATCCTGACCTATCGGTTGTCGGACCGTTCGCCGAAGGAGGCCGCGACGCTTCTGGAGCAGTTGGTGCAGGGTGCGGGTCTGAAGGCGCGTGGGCAGACGCTCGCGGCGTTCTTTCCGGTCGAGGGCAGTGATCAACTGATCGTGATTGCGCGGGATGGTTCGGTGGTTCCGAAGGTCGAGGCGTTGATCCGCCAGGTGGATACACCGAGGAACGAGCAGGCACGGTATCGCTTCGCGTACCGGATCCAGCACTACCCGGCGACGGAACTGCAGCAACTGATCAACTCGTTCTTCGGGACGAGGATCGCCATGGGTGGCGGCGAGGAAGTCCAGGTCGATTCGGAGAAGATGAGGCTGGTCTGGGATATCGCGGGCGAATTGCTGCTCGTGCAGGCGACGATGGATGACTATCAGGATCTGCTCGAGGTGTTGCGTGCGGTCGATCGGCCGCGCCAGCAGGTGACGCTGGAGGCGGTGATCGCCGAAGTCACGCTGAATGACACGCTGCGCTACGGCGTGGAGTATTTCCTGGAGGAGACGATCAAAGGGCTTGGTACGCTCGAACTGGGCGGATCGCCGGGCTTGCTCACGGACCCGACAGGGAGCGCGTTTCTCGTCGGGACGAGCGGCGTGGCGATCGTGCAGGCGTTGCAGAGCGAGTCAACCGTGAACATCGTCAGCCAGCCGAAGTTCACGGTCATGAACGGTTCGGTGGCGAAGTTTCAGGTCGGCGGGTCGGTCCCGGTCGTTGAGGCTGATGTCGAGAGCGATGCCCAGGTTGACGGTGACACGGCGATCCGCAGGAGCATCAAATATGTTGACACCGGCGTGATCCTGAATGTGACGCCTCGTGTGAACGAGAGCGGGATGGTCGAGCTGCAGATCGAGCAGGAAATTACGGATGTCGGTGTGACGAACGACATCGGGCCGACCTTCACGACGCGGAAGTTGACGACCACAGCGGTGGTGCCGCACGGTCGGACGATCGTGCTGGGCGGCTTCATCGAATCTCGGACAAACGACACGGTGTCGAAGATTCCGTTCCTTGGCGATCTGCCGGTCGTCGGGCCGTTGTTCCAGAGTGTGGACAATGTGGAGGATCGGACGGAGATCATCCTGACGCTGACGCCGCGGGTGATGAGCGATCCGGCGCAGGCGACGCAGACGGTGGATTCGTTCCTCGAGGCGGCTTGGGCGGTGAAGGCGGCGTTGGTCACTCAGCAGGACGAGTTGCCGGTGTCGATGCTGCGGACGGCGAGCACGGATGAGCTTTCGAGCGAGCGTGGGATTCTGACGGCGGTGCCGCAGTTCTACATCAATGGACAGTCTGAGCAGTCCAAGCGGTCAGAAGAAGCAGACGCGGGAGGAGTGCCTGCCAACGAGGGCGGGGAGACTGAGGAGCCCAAGCCGATCAAGTTGCCACCGATTCTTCAGCAGATGCTGGAGTCGGTGGGTGAAGACCAGCGGGGTGCGGACGGCCGGCAGTCGTCGGCGGGATGGGGATTCGGGCGGTTTGCTCGCCTCGTGCTGGGTGGTCTGGTCCGGGATGTGCCCCGGCGTGAGGGGTGATGATGCTCCGTCGCCGAGCGTTCACGCTGTTGGAGGCGGTGCTCGCGTTGGCGATCCTGTCGGCCGCGGTGATGGCGACGCTGGGGATTCGTGCCCGGGCGATGATCGCAACCGAGCAGATGGAAGCGTTGCAGCGCGACGAGCGTGATGCGCAGGCGGTCTTTGATCTGCTGGTCGCGGGGATGCTCGGGGCTCCGGATTCCGTGGATCGCGAGACCGGGCGTGCGGCGTGGAGCGGCACACTGAGCGGATCGAGTGATCGACGGTATGTCGTGGTCCGTGAGCCGGAATTGGTGGCGAATCCGCTGCGGAGCGGGGGGGAACCCGGTGAGGCGGGCCGGGTCGCGGTCTGGCGGTACACCGTTGAGGTTGGCGGAACGGAGGTCCGGTTCTTGTGGCACCGTTGAGGCGACGATCGCGTGTGGGTGGGTTCACTCTGCTGGAATTGCTGCTGGCGAGCGCGGTGATGGTGTCAATCGCGGTGCTGGGGACCGCGTTGTGGACGCAATCGGCGGGGGCCTCGGAATCGGCGCAGTTGCGCGACCGGGGCTTGCGTTTGCAGCGTCTTGGGACGATGGTGCGCGAGCAGTGGTCGCGCCGGCGTTTGCTGTGGCCGCTTGAGGACGGAGCGGATGCGGGTGGGGTGCTGCTCGGTCCGGAGAGTCTGGAGTTCGTGACGGCGTCACCGATCCTGTATCCCGAGATGCCGCTTGTGGTGGCGCGGTACGAGTGGGGGCGAGCGGGTCTTGATGGGACGGATTTGCGGTATATGGAGCGTCCGGTGCTCGAGTTTGGGGAGAGGCCGGAAGCCGACGATGATCAGGAATTCACGGCGTTGAACTCGCGCCGGCTGGTGTTGCTTGAGGGGTGCGAGAGAGTCGCGGTTGAGCGGTTCGGCATGGCTCCAGAAGGCGACGACGAGAGCGAGAAAACGGAGAAGCCAGCGTGGCATGGATTTGCGCCGGACCGTGAGGTGGCTTCGGATGCGCTGCGGTTGACGGTGCGATGGCGCGGAGAGGAGGCGGTATGGGTGTTCGTCGCCCGGCCTTCGCGCTAGTGCTGGTGCTGCTTCTTGTCGGGGCGGTGTTCGCGATGACGGTGCACAGCGCTGCGCTGCTGCGCAGTTCGATGTCGGAGACCAGTGCGGTCGCGGCATCGCAGGCGGACCTGCGGACGGCCCACAGTGCCGCGAGTGTGGTGCTGAAGGCGATTGGTGTGACGACGATCGGTTCGGGGGGTGCTGGCTCGGATGGTGGGACTGGTTCGGCTGCCGATCCAAAGGATGGGCTGGACCTGCCGCCGATCGTGCGTCAACTGCTTGAGGCGGCTGGGGCGGACTTGGACCTTGATTCGGACGGGGACGACGACGGCGGGACCATCGACGGCGGCGGTTCGGGCGATGGCGCGGAGGCGGAGCAGGCGCAACCGGGAAAGACGAACCTGAACCTGCCAGCGGGAGCAGTGGTGATGCTGCTCGACAACCGGCGTGTGACGGTCGAGTTGCGCGACGCGGCGGGCGGTTTGAACATCAACCGGGTGAACGAAGAAGACCTGCGTCGGTATTTGCAATTGAAGGGCTTGGGCGGCAGTCAACTCCAGGCGGTTGTGGATCAGATTCTGGATTGGCGCGACCCGGACGGAGTGCCTCGCGAGCGGGGGATGGAGCTGGAAGGCTACCGATTGCGAGGGATGTCGCCTCGCAATGGTGGCTTTGTGGTATTGGAAGAACTTCGGATGCTGCCGGCGGTGACGGATGAGGTGTACCGGCTGATCCGGCGCGATCTGTGTCTGGCCGGTGACGGTGCGGTGCATCTGGGTTCGGCTTCGGGTGAGGTCTTGCGGTCGGTGGGGGGGCTGAGCGAGGGGCAGGCGCGAGATATCCTGAGCCTGCGTGAGCGTGGCCGGTTGGATGATGAGGCGATCGGGCGGATTCTCGGGGCTGACCGAGGAGATGGGCGGTTCCGGGTTGCTTCCTCGCCTCTGGTCGGATTGCGGGTGGTGGTGGAGAGCGACAACGGAGCGCAGCGCGTGTTCGAAGGGCATGCGGTGTTCTCGGGCAGGATGGTTACGAGTTTCGGGTTGCGGGAAGTGGTGGACGCGTGGCCCGCTATGATGGGGGTCGGGACGGAAGGGTGATGTTGAACGGATTCCGCACAACACGGGTGCTGGTGCTCGCCGGAGACGGGGTGGCGGTGTTCGATGTTCGTCGAGGGCTCGTCGGGTCTGCGTGCGGGGATGTGTCGTGGGCCTCGGATCTGACGGACCGCACCTCGGCTGACCAGGTGCGTCGTGCGGTGATGCGAGCCGGTGGTGCTGGTGCGGTGTGTGTGGTGCTTCCGAGCAAGGGGGTGCACACGCGACCGATGGGGATGAGCACTCCGGTGTTCCGTGCAGCGCGCTCCGAGGTACTGCGCAATCTCGGGACGCTGCTGCCGCTTGAACCGAAGGACGCGGCGATCGGCTTTGTGGACCGGATCGACCAGGTGGGTGAACCGGGAGAGGGGGAGGAGCGTGCTGGCGCGGGGTACCTGATCGCGGCGGAGGCGGGCGAGGTTGAGCGGGCACGCGAGTTCTGTCGCGAGATGACCGGGCGTGAGCCGGACCGGATGGTGTCGGTGCATCAGGCGTTGCTCGGGGCTGGATTTCAAGGGAGCGATGTCCGGGTGCGGGAGCGCGGGGTGTACGGGGAATCGCTCGATACGGTGATCGAGGGTGGGTTGATCCGTGAACTCCGGTCGGACGCGGAGGCGGATGCGTCGCGTGCCCCGGACTTTGAGATCCCGGATCGTGTTGGTGAGGACACGATCGACGCGTTGCGCCGGTTGGCGATCGGCGCGGTACTGGTTGATGCGAACGCCCCGTCTGCCGCGGAGCCTCTGAGCGGCCAATGGACGCCGATGTGGAAGCGACTGGTGCCCGGAGTCGCGGCGGTCCTGATCTGTGCGGCGCTGGTGGCGGGGGCGTGGTCGGTACGCCAAGCGAGGTATCAGGAGGCGGTGGACCTTGCGCTCGCGGAGCAGGATCGCATCGCGGAGAGGGTCCGCCAAGCGGAAGGCTTGCAGCGCGAATTGGATGATCTCGCCCGTGACCTGAACGCGGCCCGGTTGCCGGCACTCGTTGCGAGCGAGGATGGTGCGGTGGGGGTGCTCGGCGTGATGGAGGGGGTGCGGAGCGTGCTGCCCGCCGATGCCCAGTTGGAATGGGTGTCGGTCGATGGGAATGGTGTGCGGATGCGCGGGATCGCCAGCAGCGCTCGGGAGGTGCTGGGTGCGCTCGAGTCGTCACTGATGTTCCGCAACGCAAGAGAGTCGGATCGACCCAGTCCTCTCGGAGATGGATCAGGGCGCGAGGTTTTCGCGGTGGCGGTGTCGTACGCGGAGCGTGGTGCGGCCGATGGGGGTGACGACGATGACCGGTGATCGCAAGCGCACGCTCATTCTGCTCGGGGTTGTCGCGTTGCTTGCGCTGCTTGTGGCGTGGGATCGCGGGTTGCTGGGTGGTTCGGGCGAACCCACGCTCCAGCCGAGGCAGCGGTACGAACTGGTGAACGCGCAACTCCGGTTGCAGCGGGATCTGCTGGAATCGGAAGGGGCGATGACGGAACGGCGCGACCAGGCCCGGCGTGCCTGGGAAGGCCTGCGTGGGCGACTGGTGACCGCGCCGACGCCCGAGGTCGCTCCCGCCGAGTTGCGCGAGCGGGTGAACGCCGAACTTCGTCGTCATGGTGTCCGCGCGATGCGGGTGTTGGGCGAGGAAGTCCGCGAGGCTGCGGAAGCCGGTGATGGCACGAGCCGGCGGGTGATCCCCATTCGGATCCGGATTACCTTCGATGCACCGGATTCGCAGACCCTGTACGGGGCCATCGCTGCGCTCGACGGCACCGAGCGTTTCCATGCACGAGTGTCCGAACTGACGATCCGTGGGGGCGGGGTCAACACGCAGGCGGAAGGGGTTACTGCGACGCTGTCGATCGATACCGCGGTGCTGCTCGGGGAGGACACCCGCTGATGGCCTTCTCTCCGATCCCAAGATCGTGGCAACGGAGTCCCGCTGGAGGGCTGCCGAGTGGAGCGATTGTTGCCCGCGTTGGCGTGGCTGCGGTCGTGATCGGGCTCGCGGCGTTTGCTGCGGCGTTCGTGATGCCACTGCGGCAGGTGGCTCCGGCCTCACCCGGCGTAGCCGTCGATGCAGCGGACTGGGGCCCCGTGCCCGACGGACGCGGTACCGATCCGCGGATGATCGCATCGCTCTCCGAGGCTTACCTCTTCACGCCGGGGCGCAGACCCTTCGCGGAACTCGAGCCGGTTGAAGGTTCCGCGGAGCCGACGCCACGGGTGGTTGATGCGGCGCCGGAATCCGCAGTTCCGGAACAGACGCGGACCGACGATGGCGGTGTCCGCGTGGTGCGAGTGGAATCTCCGGACGCCGTGGGCGGTGATATTCAGAAGAGTTATCGCGAGGTCATTTTGCGCGGGATCCATTCCAACCGATCAGGGCGGCTGGTTGCGTTGATCGATTTCACGGGGGGACAGCCCGGCGCGGCGGCGGTGCGCGTGATGGAGGGCGACTCGTTCACCGAGAGCAAACATCCCGAGCAGGACTGGCGTGTGGTGGCGATCGATCCGGTGCGGAACCGCGTGGTGATCGAGCGTCGGCAGCGTCGTCTGGCGCTCGCGTTGTTCGGCACCGGGCCGGCGGATCTGTCGCCGCTGGTGATTGCACCAGAGGTGGGAGAAGGAGCGGCGTCGGTGAGCACTCGGATCGCCGCCGATGGCACGGTTATCGTGGAGCGCCGGCCCGAGGATGTGATTGCGGAACTGCGTCAGGAGCCTTCTACGGATCCGGCGGGTGGAAAACCGATCACGGCGGACGATCTCTTTGAACTGCTCCGCGCTGTCCGAGACCTCGATCGGTATGGCGAGCGCGCCCGAGATCTTGAGGATCCCGACGGTCGTTGAGCGGTCAGATGGTCGCGTCGGTCACGCGCAGGATTTCCTGCGGGGTCGTGATGCCGGCCGTCACCTTGCGGAAACCGTCCTGGCGGAGGGTGACCATGCCGCGTTCGGTGCAGGTTCGCCGGAACTCGGTGACATTCGGCCCGCGGGCGATGATGTCGCGCAGGTGGTCATCGACGACGAGCAGTTCGTAGATGCCTCGACGACCGGAGTACCCGAAGTTGCGGCAGCGGTCGCAGCCCTTGCCTTCGAAGGTGGATGCAGGATCGATGCCCTGCATTTCGAGGAACTCGGCCATTTCTTCGGTGTGCTCGGCGGGTTGCTTGCAATGGTCGCAGATCTTGCGGACCAGACGCTGGGCGAGCACGGCGTTGAGAGCGGCACCGATCAGGAAGTTTTCGACGCCGATGTTGCCGAGGCGGGTGACCGCGGACGGTGCGTCGTTGGTGTGGAGCGTGGAGAGCACCAGGTGACCGGTGAGTGATGCCTGGATCGCGATGGTCGCGGTTTCGATATCGCGGATTTCGCCGAGCAGGATGACATCGGGGTCCTGACGGAGCAAGGACTTGAGTGCCGCGGCGAAGGTCATGCCGATCTTTTCGTGCATCTGCGTCTGCGTGATGCCTTCGAGGTGGTATTCGACCGGGTCTTCGACCGTGGAGATGTTCTTGGTTTTCTTGTCCATCTGCCCGAGGGAGGCGTAGAGCGTGGTCGTCTTACCTGAACCGGTTGGACCGGTGACGAGCACGATGCCGTGGGGCTGGTCGATCTGCTTGCGCCAGATGGTCAGCGAGTCCTCATCGAACCCGAGGTCGTCCAGCGTGACCTGGATGGACTTGGTGTCGAGGATACGCATGACGACTTTTTCGTGTCCGGCTGCGGTGGGCAGCGTGGACATACGAAGGTCGAGTTTGCGACCCTGGACGGCGCAGCGGATGCGACCATCCTGTGGGACGCGGCGTTCGGAGATGTCGAGGTTGCCCATGATCTTGAGGCGGGAGACGATCGCCGCGGCCATTTTGGCCGGTGGTTGCATGGCCTCGTGGAGGATGCCGTCGACGCGGAAGCGCACCTTGAGGGACTTGTCACCCGGCTCGATGTGGATATCCGAGGCGCCTTCCTTGACGGCCTGCTGGATGATGTAATTCACATAGCGGATGACCGGCGACTCGGCGGCTTCGCGTTCGAGGTCAACTTCTTCCTGAGCATCCTTGACGACCTGAACATCGTCTTCGTCGATGTCCGAGAGGATGGCCTCAACCTCTTCGGTTTCTCCGTCTCCGGTGTCGAGGCGATCGAGGGCCATTCGGATGTCGGTCGCGGGCACGACGACGAGGGAGATGGATCTTGCTCGGAGTCGCATCCGCACCTCATCGATGCTGAATGCGTCGGCGGGTGCGGCGGTTCCCAGGTAGAGTCGGCTGCCTTCGGCGCGCAGCGGGATGACACAGAGTTCCTGGCAGATGCGCAGGCCGATCCTGTCGACGAGGTGTGCGGAGAAGTCTCGTTCGGGGTCGGAGTCTTCGGTCAGGCGCAGGAAGGGCAGGCGGAAGACCTTGGCGACGGCTTCGGCGAGCTTGTTCTCGTCGATGCCCTGCTCGATGAGCAGGTCGGCGAAGCGGGTGCCGGGGGAGGTCTTGGCGATCTTCTTGGCGGCGGCGACCTTGGCCTGATCGACCATGTTTTCGTGGATCAGGTAATCAACGAGCGCCTGTTCGCGGCTGGTGCGCTGTGGGTCTCCCGAACCGAGCAGCACCAGGGGTGGCCGGTCGGAGCTGATGCGCATCTGGAGTTCGTCGGTGTCCGCGGTGCGGAGGTCGATGAAGCAGCGTTCGTTCCAGGCTGGTCCGGTGTCCTCGTCGACGGATGCATCGCGCGAGACATCGCGGGACTGGTCCCTGGACATATCCCGGGATTGATCGCGGGACTGGTCTCTGGACTGATCGCGTGAACGGTCGCGGCTCTTGCTCTTCCTGGGCTTGGGCGCGGGGCTGGTGCTGTCGCTGATGGGTGTGAACTGCGTCGGACGAGCGATCTGGGCGGTGTGTAGCGAAGCCAGGTGAGGATTCACCTTTGGTGGGGTGAGCGGGAGATGGATGGGGCGCTCGGCTTCGGGGGACAAAGGCTGGGCTGGGGTATCGTCAGCGGCCAGCGGCGAGAGCGGTTTGGCGCGCTGGGATGGCGCGGGCGTCTCGGCGGGTTTGGCCGCGTCGCCTTCGAGCTCGCTGAGCAGCTTGTCGATATCGAATGATCCCACTTTGGTTGCCTCGGCGGTTGTCTGCGTGTCTTAGGGCTGGTTTGAATCGAGTGAGAGCGTGTACACCTTGTCGTCGGGGATGATGGTGACCTGTTCGCCGGAACTCAGGGTGTGCTGGTAGGGGACGGCGACCAGGTCGATTTCGCGATCGCGGATTTCCTTGACGCGGAGGAAGTCAGCGACCTTGTCTCCGACACGCACGAGTTGGCCGTTCACGGTGGCCTGACGGGTGCGGCTGCCCATGATGCCGGTGAACTTGAGGCGGGTGATGGTGAAACTGATCTCGCGATTGCGTTGGTCGGTTGCGCGGGTGATCTCCACTTCGCGATCCGACGGGCCTTGAGCGAGCGGGGTTTCGTTTGCGGATTCGACTTCACCCTTCCAGGTGAAGGGGTTCATCACGACCTCGGTGATCGGGACCTGGACGACCTGGTCGGCGGCGCGGAGTTCGCGGAGGAGTTCGTCGTAATCCTCTTCGAATTTCTTTTCCGAAGTATCGAGTGGGTAGTTGATCTTGATCTCATCGCCGAACTCGGGCAGACCGGTCATGCCGATGTGTCGCATCGCGTAGAGGGCCCCTGCGGCGATGACGACCACACCCATGAGGATGAAGATGCTGGCGTTGCTCTTCTTGGGGGCGGTTCCTGCGGGCGGGTTGAAGGATTCGCCCTCGGGGAGGTCGGACATCAGGCCGGCGTCTGCGCTGGCGTTGAGGTCGGAGGAGAGGTCCACACCCGCACCCATTGAATGTTCACTGGATTCTTCTGATCCGTTCATGCCTGGGATGCGAAGATTCATTTCGATCTCCTGTCTGCGGAGGCGATGCTGCTGGTGGGCTCGAAGTAGATGCTGAGGGTGAACTCGGCTTCCATTTGGCCGTTCTGTTCGCGGGCGGCCTTGAGCTTCATCTGCGGGAGGCGGGTGATGCGTTTGAGTTGTTCGAGGTCCAGCATGAAGCTGTAGAAGTTGTCGAAGTTGCCGGTGATGAGCATCTCCAGCGGCTGCTCCATGTAGCTGTTGGCGGTGATGGCGCGTCCGGCCTTGACTCGTTCGAGCTTCAGGTTGTTCTCGGTGGCGAGTTCGGAGACCTGGCGGAGGATGACATCGACTTCCTTGTCGCTGGGCAGGCGCGACTGGACGATCTCGATCTCCTTGAGGATCTCCTCGTTTTCGCGGGCGAGGTCGGCGCTCTGGGCCGAGGCGGCGCGGAGTTTGTCGAGCATGAGTTCCTTGTGTTCGATCTCTTTGCGCGCCTGAGCGATCTGCTCGTTTCGGGGCTTGAAGACGAACCAGTAGGAACTGATGGGCATCGCCAGCAAGACGGCGACGAAGACGAGTTCTCGGATTCCGAAGTTCACAGCGGGTCCTCCTCGGTCGGGACAGTGACGGTCTCGAAGGTGAACCCGCCGTCGAACGAATTGAAGAAGTCGCCATCGGGGTTTTCGATGGCCATGATCTGTTCCTGGCTCATCCGCTTGCGGAGCACCGGTTCAATCCGGGAGGCGTCGGAGTTGGGATTGACGCCGGCCTGGATGCGGAACTTGAACACATCGCGCTCGCGCATGGTGGTGGTCTGGGTTTCGATCAACTCGACCTGGCGGAGCAGTTCGCAGCGTTGGAGGGCGGCGAGGTAGCGTGCGACATCGGTGTTTCGCGGAACCACGCCGACGATGGTCAGTGTGGATTCGTAACGCGGGGCGAGGATGACGGGTGTCTTGTCCTCATCCTTCTTGCGGTTCTTGGACTTCGCGCTCTTCTTGGTGAGGCTGTCGCCGGTGTCTTCCTTGGCCGAGCGACGAGGGATGGCGCGGTCGAGGCGTTTGCTCTCGAGTTCGATCTCGAGGATGGTGGTTCGGGCCGGTGCGCGGTTGATGATCTCCGAGAGGAGCACCGAACGGTTGATGGGTTCGACGAGTGCGGTGGTGAGGTCCGCCTTCTCCAGAAGTTCGGCCTTTTGCTGCTCGAGTTCTTCGAGTTGCTTGATGTTCTCGGCGGCCTGAGCGAACTGGACATTCACCGTCTTCTGGTGCAGGTGCACATCGTGCCATTGGCGGTTGGTGACGAAGAACGCACCGATCACGCCGAACATGACCACGGTGAACATGGTGATGGCGAAGACGTTCGTGCGGCGCTCGGCCTTACGGGCGAGGTAGTCCTCGGGGAGGAAGCTCCCCTTTGAACCGCCGGATTTTCCTTGCCTTTTCAGCATCGCGAATACCTCCGCTGGCGGGTGTGTGTTACAGGTCGGTCGGTGAGACGCAGAGACCGACGGCGACCGACCAGCCGGGCTGCGGAATGGTGAAATCGGTGTCCTCGCTCGCGCCCTTCGGGTCGAGCGTGGCGGTGGGGCTGGCGATCTGGGCCGGGATTTCGAGCATGGTGCTGACGAGTTCGCAGGCGTCGGCCATGCGTGATTCGCCCCCGACGAAGATGATGCGACTCAGTGGTTTGTCGGGGTGGAGCGACTCGAGGTAGCCGGTCGTGATGGCGATCTCTTCGAGGAGGATTTCCATGGCTTCGCAGGCCGCGGGGCGATTGCTGTCCGGGTTGCCGGCGATCTCGACATGGCCGGGGGGTGTTGCGCCTTCGCGCCGGTCATCGGCGACCTGGGTGGTCGTGCTGGTCTCAGACGGCTGCATCGCGAGCCCGCCGACGCGGACACTCTTGGCCGCGGCGGGCCAGTAGACCCGGTTCACGGCGTCGTAGCCGTCCATGCGCCGGCAACGCCTTTCGCGGGCCTGGGCGATGGAGCAGCGGGTGGACTTTGCGGAGGCGAGGTCGAGGTCTCGACCGCCGAGCGGGATGGTGCGAGCGGCGACCGGCTCGCGTCCCTTGGCGATGACGACCTTGGTGGAGCCGTAGCCGAGGTCGATGTAGAGCGAATAGAGGTTTTTGTCGCTGGCGCGCCGTGTGATTGGATCGAAGACGCGGAGCATCGCGAGGTGTTCGCTGTGGACGCCGACGGTTTCGAGTCGGCAGGCGCGGAGCGCTTCCATGTGCTGGAGGACGACTTCGCGGGGCATGGCGATGCAGAGTATGGACTCGTACTTCTGGCCGGAGCGCATGATCTCGCCGGTCTCGAACTCGCGCAGGATCATGCTCGACGGATCGCGCTGGGCGATGGTGATGAGCTGCTGTGCGAGGAGGTCGGCACGCGAAGACCCGGTGGAGGTCGGGACCATGAAGTGGTGGACGAGCGTCTGGGCGGCCGGGACGGAGAAGACGGCTCGCTTTCCCTTGAACCCTTTGCCCTTGAGGAGTTTGGGCAGGTGTGAGAATTGGTACTGGAGCCTCTCGGAGTCCTTGGCGAGCAGCTCGGCGGGGGTTTCGAGGGTGGCTGAGGCCACAACGGACGGATTTTCTCCGTCGGCGACCTGAAGGACCTTGAGCGAGGAGACGCCGAAGTCGATCGCGATCGGCGAGATGCTGCCTTTGGTGAGGCCCAATGACATAACGGGAGAACCTCCGTCCACATAAACAGCCCCTCAAGGGGCGACGGGCGCGCACACGCTCCGTCATGGAGGATCGGTTCTGGCGGGAAGTGGGTTCAGTGGCGTGGGTGTCGGTGGGGGCCAGCGTGCTTGCCTACGCGGTGCAGACCGGACGACCCACGATTCGAGCGCATCGTGCGGGGTTATAGGGCGGAGGCCAGTTCGCTGAGTCGTCGCAGCGCGAGGGGCAGGTCCCACCCCTGATCGTTGCCGGTTCGGTTGCTGATGACGCGCAGTTCGAGGAAGGGAATTGCGGGGCAGGTCCGCAAAACGGAGAGTCCGATTGCGGCGCCTTCCATCGCTTCAACGGTGCATCCGGTCCGAGCGACGATGGTTCGTGCCGCCTCGTTGGTTCCGGAGCAGGCGGAGACGGTGGCGGCGGAGCCGAGTGCGGGGAATGAGCGCTCGAGCAGCTCGAGCGCGCGTGAATCGGTGTCGATGGCCATGGAGTGCTCTTCGGTCAGGCCCTGCCTGGGTC
>JBICHT010000140.1:0-20384 GCA_043101125.1 Phycisphaerales bacterium JB050
ACGGTGGGGGCCTAAACGAGCACGGGGCTGGTCCATGACCAGCCCCGTTTCATTATGCCCGAGATGGATCCGCGTGACGCGGGCTCTCGGCACCGGACACGCTCGGTTTGCGCCTGCGAGCGGATCTCACTCGCAGGTCTCACCGAACATGCTGAGCACGAGGTTCAGGTCCGCGAGATCGACCGAGTCGTCACCGGTGACATCGCCGGAGAGTTCTGACCCGCTCTGCCCGAACTGGGAGAGGACGGCGTTCAGATCCGCGAGGTCGACGGCGTGATCGCCGTTTGTGTCACCCTCGAAGTCGGTGCACCCCGACGCGTCATAGGTGCCGGGGGTTCCGAATTCACCCGTGCTCGCGGCATAGGAGCCGAACGAATCGGACTCGGCGGACAGCGACCATTGCAGAGCATCGTTTGTGCCGAGGTTTTCAACTTCGGTCTGTCCGCTGCTGTTCTGGGTGCGGATCGAGTCGGGGATATTCTGATCGCCGTAGGTCAGGCGGTCGGCGAGGTTCCCCGATTGGTCGTAGATGTTGATCTCATCATTGCGACCCAGGTTGTTGCCGGTTGACTCTCCGAGCAGACCAATGACCTTGATCGCGGGGTCCATTGCCCAGGCGTCGGAGAATGCGGCTGCATCGCTCTCGGTCACGATGACCGATTCACCCGGGGCGACGATGCCGAACGCGCTGAGGTCGAATGAACCGGCGACGCGATGATCGTCATCGAAACTCCAACCCGTGAGGTCGACCGGTTGATCGGAAACATTGGTGAGTTCGAAGAATTCGCCGCTGTCCCCCGAGTACATCCATTCGGTGATGCGGATGCCCGTGTCACCCGCGGAGTACTGAATGGTATTCGGGGCGCGTTCGGCGAGGGCGGGCGCGAACGATACGGAGCCATAGGCGTTGCTCGAGGTCGCCGCCACATAGTATTGAACGGTTTGTCCGCCCGAGGCGCTGATCGGCAGGAGTGCTCCGTAGACGCCGTCGCCGGCTGCGCCGTCCTGGGATTCTCCGTCATCGCTCATGTTGACGCGGCTATAGGGAGTGTTGGGTGACGCGCGGTAGTAGAGTTCAACCCGCGCGACCGGGGAGTCCGAGGCCGCGACGGCCGCGCTGATCCAGACCGGCTCGGAAGGGGCGGGGGACTCGGAAGACGCCTGAACAGTACCGATGATGGGACCGGACGCGTTGAGTTCTGCGTTGGAGTCGAGGAACGCGGCGCGCTGGGTTACGAACTGCTGCAGACCGGGGACACTGCCTCCGCCGGGGCCGCCGGAGGGGAGGCTGACGGTGCTGGTGAAGTTGTTCTGAAACAGCGTGTACGAATAGAGTTTCTTCGGATCGGCTTGCACGGCCTCGTCGATGAGGTTTCGGTGAGCCTCGAAGATCGGTCCGAAGTAATCCCAGTTCAGGTCTTGCATTGCCGTCCGGTAGTGTGCCATGTAGCGCTGCCGGAGTTCCGGGTTGGAAAGCACATTGCTGAGCACGGGCTTGTTCGAAGCCGTGAAGTTCCGGATTGGGGACCATGTGGTCTGGGAGAAGGTTTCGTTTGCGTCGCGTTGAAGAATGTGCATGCGTCCGTCGAGCGGATCGCGGTAGGTCATGAAGTCGGCACCCTTGTTGACATAACTGTCATCGTCGGTGAGCAGGTTTTCCAGCACGACCGACCAGATCGACGGGTCGATGGCGAACAGTTCGTCGATCTGTTCCCATTGATCGGCCGCGCCGTTTGTGACGGCATCGCAGACCTCGATGAGCGCGCCCATCGGATCTTCCAGATCGCCTTCGCTTTGGATCTCGTACCCGGTGTACCCGGAGGGCAGTGAGCCGTTGTAGGTGAGTCCGGGTCCGTTCGGGTTGTTCGCGCACTTGATCCGCAGGCCATCGGCGTTGGCGAAGAAGTCTCTGAGCATCGTCTTGTCCGGTTGCTGGACATTGATGTAGACCCCCCAGTTCTCGCCGTTCAGAGAGACGATCGCGTGGTTGGCGCGTGGGTTGGGGATGAACTGGGCCACGAAGTTGTTGTAGACCACCTCGCGGCAGAAGGTCGGATCGCGGAAGGCATTGTTCAGGTTGATGTTGTCGTACCCCATCAGTTCCTGGTCTTCGTGCACAAAGTCCATGTAGATCTTGAGTGAGAACTTCTCTGATCCCGGTGGGAGCGCGATATACGAAGTGTTCCCACGGATCCGGACACCGACATCCGGGTAGACCTCACCGTCGACTTCGAGATCCGCCAGGATCGGTGTCTCCGTGGAGTAATTCTGGCGCAGGAGTTGCAGCCAATTGGAGTCGTGGAAGGTGATATTGAACGATCGGAGCACGCTCGTGTCGTAGAGGTCCTGGGCATTCGCTAGCGAAGCCAAGGATGCGGATACGAGCATGGCGAGGGCGATGTAGATCGAACGCGGGCGATGCATGTCTGGACTCTCCGAGTACGGTGTAGACACCCGTCTCCGATCGCTGGTCAGCGAACGGTCGGGGCAAGATCGGAGGCCCTACGGTTGCATTGTGAAGATATTGCAAAGCGTCAGCCGCGAGTTGGCCCGCGGCCCGGTGTGATGAAAGCAGCCGGGTTCATGACTCGCAGTCTGTGCGTCTGTTTGCGGACGAGACTGCCTATCTTCCGGGGGAACGGAAGGATCTGCTATTTTCGGTCATCCTGCATAACTTCCCGGATCGGGCAGTGAACCGACCTGATCGACTTCACCTGCGGCCTCGTGTTCGGGCATGCAGTCAGAGCCATTGAGGTGCTGAACTTTGCGAGATCAGTTCAGCGGAGTCGAAAACCAGACCGGCTCGCCTTGGTTGGTTGGGATGCTCCGCAGCAGGTGGACGCGGATCGGTGCATCAAGCAGACGACGGTTTGCGGGGACATCATCGACGAGCAGGTGCAGCACCGGTTCGGTCTGTTCGGCGTCGGTGCGCTGGGCGGCGGCGAGGATCAGTTCCCGGTTGAGCGAGGCCCAGGCCCCGGCTTGGGTGAGTGAGCGGACCGGATCTGGCGCGTCACCGGTTGCCAGAATGTGGATCCGACCTTCATCATCGAGGGCCAGTTGAACCTCCGGCTCGATCGGGCAGGTCAGCGGCAGGTCGGTCAGGTTTTCGAGGTGGGAGCAGAGGCGGAGTATCTGAGATTCAGTCGACTTGCTCGTCTCGATGCTATCGGGTTCCCGAGTTGCCTTGACGCTCCGCTCGGTCTTTGGCTTTACGCTCGCGAGTTGCTCGGATTTCCGGATCAACTCGATGGCTGACGGCGCGTCTTCGCTCAATCGGCCACGATAGATCGGTACGGAGCGGGTCGCATCAATGTGACGGGGGCCGGTAACGACCTCAACTTGAAGGTCCATGAACGCCTCGGAGACGGCGCGTAGCTGTGCCGCGGCGCGATCGGCGTCTTCGGGTTCAGAACCGAGGACCACGAAGCGGAAGGTGCGTTCCGAGGTGGGGTCGGGACTGGACAGAGCGTGCTTGAGGGTGCGGTAGGCGGCAACGGTGGCACTGCGGGCGGCACTCGTGAGCAGGGAGACCGAATCGACCCCTTCATGGCTGATCAGGTCGGGTTCGGAGAGTTCATCGGAGGTGATGATCCAGTGGTTCGCGGCAGAGGACGCGGTCGCGAGCGCATCGTCAAGCGAGCGGGCATCGACCGTATTGAAACTGCGCCGGCCGTTCCCGGGGGAGAGCAGGTCAATGGCGACCTCATCGCCAAAGGTGCGGAGCACGGCGACGGTCTGGTTGAGCGAATCCGCGGTGAGGCGTGCGTGCTGCATGACCCAGAGGCTTGCTCGGACGGGAAGGTGACCGACGATGACGGCTTCGATGGTGGTTCGGTCGGTCACGGGTGCCGGCGGCGAGGGCGCAAAGGTCCGCACCGGTTCAGAGTCCGCACCGTCAGAGCTGGTGTCGTCGGCACGATCAGAATCAGGCGATTCGCCCTCGCCGAGGAAGAGGTCCGCGAGCGCGTCGTAATCGCTGATGCTCAACGCAGGCTTCGGCTCGGTTGAGCGGAAGTCGGGACAGAACGGTCCGGCACGATGAATGTCTGCGGGCGTGGTCATGAGGATTGCCTTTGAGCTTCGCGGACGACGATGATGCTGTCGGTTTGTCCGAACGGGTTGGGAGCAGAGTCGGGGTTGAAGGGGTCGGCGGTCCACTTGCCGTCAATGACAAGGCGATAGCGGTGTTGACCCGGCTTGAGTTCGAGGATGGCTTCGTGCACGCCGACGCGAGAGTTGAATCGCATGGGGTTTGCGGTTGCTGACCAGCCGTTGAATTCTCCGGCGATGCTGACGGTAGCGTCTGGTTCGGCGGGGTAGACGAAGAGCACGCCGCGTGAAGTCTGGTGGGCACCGAAGAGGCGTCGGAGTGCGGCGGAGGGTTCCGTGTTCGGCACGGTGTCGCGATCGATGGCATCCATGACGACCGAGACACGCGGGTCGGCCTCGCGTTTGGTCTGGCGGGCGGCGGTGGCATCGGCGAGGCGACGGGCGCGGGCGGCGAGTTCGGCGGCGCGGCTCATCGTGGCCGAGGATGCTGCGGGGTTCGCGTCTGTTTCGTGGCTCCGGGCACCGGGCGTGGTGATTGAATCGTGGTCTCTTGCGCTCGATCGCTCGTCGTAGATATCAACCTGTGAATATCCAGCCAGGTGCTGGGCTGGTTGTGCAACGGTTGGGAACGGTTTGAGTTCCGGGACCGGCGCGGCGGCCGGTTCGGTGGGATGCTCGGCGGGCTTGTTCGTCAGCCACTCCGCGAGTTGGCCATAGTCCTCCGCAGAACGGGATCGCGGGGCGTAGTCGACCACCGGAACGCCAAGCGACGCGGCCTCTCGGAGGCGGACATCGTTGCGGATGGTGCCAGGCGTGACCCGCTTGCGGAATACCCGGTTGATCTCCGTGATGATGTCCTTCGAGATCGAGGCGCTCGGGTCGTGCAGGGTCGGGAGGATGTGGTAGGGGGTTTGTGCCCCGATGCGTCTGGAGATCGATTCCAGCGTGCCGACCTGCTTGGTCGCCCCCTTCAGGGCGAAATAGCCGGTCTCCACGGGGATGAGCAGTTCGGAGGCGGCTCGCATCGCGTTGTATGTGAGCAGGCCGATCGAGGGCGGGCAGTCGATGATCGCCCAGCGATAGAGGTCCTCGAACTGGCGGAGGACTTTGGCGAGTCGCAGGTCGCGATCTTCGCGATCAGCCAGACCGCCGCGTGAGGCTTCCAAGGAGGCCAGGCGCATGGTTGAGGGGATCAGGTGAAGGTTGCGTCGAACCGTCCAGATAAGGCGGCGCTCGTCGAGCAGCCGGTCTTCCGGTGCGAGCATGGCGTCGCCGATCTGTTGGTCGATGGCGTCTTCGGGAATGGCCAATCCCAAGGCGCAATGGCCCTGAGGATCCATGTCGACCAGAAGCGTCGGCTCACCCCGAGCGGCGAGGCAGGCGGCGAGGTTGATAGCGGTTGTGGTTTTCCCGCTACCGCCCTTCTGGTTGATGATAGAGATGGTGCGCAAAGAGCGAACCCCACGAGATGGAGGAGCGTGCCCAGAGAGGAGGGAAGGCACGATGTCTGGTGGGCGAATCTGTCACACCGCACCAGACAAGGTGGTTATCGGCCGACCCGTCAATACTGCTTGAAAGTGCTTGAAGCTGGGCAAGATGGGGGGAATTGGGAGTTAAATCCACTGGATGTGGGGATGCGGAAATTTCGCGTAGGCCGGCGACAACTCCCATACACATGAGGGCTTTGTTGGTTTGTCTTGCGATGAATGAGGGATATGTGCATCCGCAGCATGGAGCATTTAAGCGATACTGGTTTGCCAGGTCGTATGGTGTACGGCTTGCGATGAAGGTGAGGGTACCTCAGTGAAGCTGGTGTGCACCGAATGCTCGGGGTTGATCGTGAAGGCTCTTTGGTTGCGACATTGTGGGTATTGAGGTCATCCTTACCGGTGGTGGCTCAGGCGTGTTGTCGTGCAATGCGAGAGGTGGAGTGCTCGCCAGCTCTTTTATGCTAAAGGGTGGGTAATTACGGTGCGCGAGGGGGTATGGTTGGAGGTATTTGTTCTCGCTTATAGCGTGCGTAGGCGACAGCCCTGAGGAGGTAAGTTTGGCAGTTCGAACAAAACCGGAGTTGGTTTGGTATTTCGTAACAAGGCTCGACCGAAGTGAGTTCCGATGGTTTTTACTCAGTGTGATCATGCAATGTTCGGCCATCGCAATATGGGTTTTTCAGGGCGCAAGCCCAATACCGGCAATATTGGTACTTTGTGGGTGTGTAATTGAAATCAGGTCCTATCTGAGGAGTACCAGGCCAAGTAGAAGTGATTTGGATCTTGTTTGCTCGGATATAATCGGGATAAAAAATGGTGAACCTTCTGTAGAAGTGAAAATCGAAACTTTAGTTCCAAGCGAGTCCGATTTTCGCAGAGGGTACAGGAGGGTTGGTCTTGGTGGTAGCGAGACGGTGATGGCTTCTGTGGATGTTGATGGCTGGATTCTTGCTGAAGCTAGTTGTGAGTTCGATCTGATTAAGGGTTACGAAAAAAAGACCATAATGCATTACGATAACATGCGTATGGACATGAAAGACTTTCTCGCAACTCACTCCCTGCAACAGGCAAGGATGTTTAATCAAAAAAAATGCGCGTTGGCTTCGACGCTGTATCCAGGCATGGGTCGAGTCCTGATCGGAAAGACAACGTATTTTTCATCTATCTTGACTAACGAGGCCTGCACGCGTCTGATGCGAAGGGGCGAAATTGGCAACTTTGATTTTCGAAAAATCTTCCCGTGGAGTCGGGAAGATTTGAGTCTGCTTTCTATAGAGACAAGTGGGATGTCGAATCATGTGGGTGTCAGTGGTCTGGCGTTGTCACGGGACAGGTATCCGGTTGTCTGGATTCAAAACCAGAACGCGCAGCATAATATTAATGAGCTTATGCCGACCGGCTCCGGTTCGCTGGATTGGTCTGATGTTCGGTCTTGTGGTTCATGTGATATTTTTGACATATTTCGGTTTGGTATTGCGAGAGAAATGAGGGAAGAGGGCAGTCTCAATCTTGGATCGTTCTCGCGTTCTGTTGCGGATATCGCCGAGAAGACTCTTCTTATTGGCTATTATCGGTGGACTAGGCGTGGCGGTAAGCCAGAATTCTACGGTATTTCGTATATCGACTTGCCGTACAAGGATTTCTTTCCTGAAATCGAGGAGGTTGATGTTGCTCGTTATAGAGGGGGAGGGTTGGTCTCGACTAATGCGATACTGAGTGAGGCAGATCTTGTGCGTTTTTGCGACGGAATTTTGACCGATCCGGATATTCAGGTTGGTGTGCCCCTGAAAATGATCTTGCGCCAGCTTAAGCGCATATTGAATGGTGAATTTGGGGATGAAGCTAGGGGGCGAGTATTTGATATCTGGAAAATTAAATGATATTGAAAGTTTGGCCTTTGGTTGTTAGCTTGGGCGAATGTCTTTCTGTGTTCGGTTCCGATGGCAAGTGTTTGGTTTCAGTAGCAAAAGGGAGGCTTGGGCTCGCGTGGCTGTGGGAGTTAGACGGATCACTCTTGCTGCTTACCCCCCTTGCATTGCGAGGGCGGGAAGTAAATGAGGCTCAGATCGCATCTAGCCCCACGGTGATCGCCGCTGCCGGTGGATCGGTCACGATCATGCAGCGGCCGAGTGGCTCGCCTTCGTCGGCGACCGGCAGGATGAGGCGCAGTTTGCCCGCGCTGGCCTTCTTGTCGTGGCCCATCGCTTCGAGGATCGCGGCGTTTTCCGGGAGTCCGGCGACGGTGGTGGGCATGCCGAGGAATTGGGTGGCCTGACGGATGGTGTTGGCGTGTGATTCGGCGAGGAGGCCGAGTTCGACCGCACAGGCCGCAGCGGCGTTGAGGCCGAGGAAGACGGCTTCGCCGTGGTGCAGGCCGGGTTCATCGGTCTTCGTGTCTTGCTGATCGGGGAGCATCAGTCCCGGCAGGGTTTCGATGGCGTGAGCGAAGGTGTGGCCGAGGTTGAGGATGGCGCGGGAGCGGGCGGGGTCGGTGGATTCCTCACGCTCGTCGGCCGCGACGACGGCGGCTTTGATGCGGACGCTGTCTTCGACGAGCGGGCGGACCCATTCCAGTTTGCGCGCGAGAGCCGCGTTGAGGGTCTGCAAGTCTGGCTCGAGCAGTTTTCCGATCGCGAGTTCTTCATCGATGAACGCGCGGTGGAGCAGGGCGTGCTTGAGGCATTCGCCCAATCCGGCGCGGAAGACGCGAGGCGGCAGGGAGGCGAGGGTGTCGAGGTCCGCGAGGACGAGCGACGGCTGCCAGAACGCGCCGACGATATTCTTCTTCAGGCCCGTGGAGGTGGCAAGGTTGACGCCGGTTTTGCCGCCGACGGAGGCATCGACCATCGAGAGCAGCGTCGTTGGGGACTGGATGACCGGCACGCCGCGCTTGTAGGACGCGGCGACAAAACCCGCGATGTCGCCGGTGATGCCGCCCCCGATGGCGACGACGGGATCGGAGCGATCGGCACGGGTTTCAGTCAGTGCGGTGAGCAGACGCTCGACGGTGGAGATGGTCTTGTTGGTCTCGAGCGCGGTGATGCGCTCGATGGTGACGATGCTGCCGGTCTCGATGAGCGAGTTCGTTGCGGTGGTGATGAAGTCGGCGGGGACTTTGTCATCGGCGATGACGAAGGCGTGGCGCGGGGGGTGGGCGAGGGCGGCGGTGGCGCGTTGGCCGAGCGAGGGCAGAAGGTCCGAGCCGACGACGACCTCATAGGAGCGGGTGGTCGCGTGTTCGGTGAAGCGGACCGGGATGGTGGTGGCCTGCTCGGTCATGGCTGGTCATCCGAAGGCGGCGGGATGTGCGGGATGCCCCAGTCGTAGCCGCGGTCCTCGGCGATTCGGTAGCAAGCGATCAGCGGCAGGGCGACACCGAGCCAGAGTTTGGCCTGTTCGTGGTCGAACTCTTCTTCGGCTTGCTTCTTCTTGCGAAGAATGTCGGCGAGCAGCGGTATGGCCCGTGAGGCTTCTCTAGTGGTCTGGTCGAGTTCGGCCTGGCTTCCGGACTCGGCCATCGCGTTGATCTGCGACATGAACGCATCGCCATCGACCTTGGAGAAGAAGTCGCGCAGGTCGAAGGGGAGTCGGAAGCGTGGGCCTTCGCGGTCAGGATCCATGTTGCAGCTTCTCTCGGGTCATTCCCACTCGATGGTGGCGGGGGGCTTGGAGGAGATGTCGTAGCAGACGCGATTCACGCCGCGGACTTCGTTGATGATGCGGTTGGAGATGCGAGCGAGGACCTCGTACGGGATACGGGCCCAATCGGCGGTCATGAAGTCCTGGCTGGTGACCGCACGGACAGCGAGGACATTCTCGTAGGTACGCCCGTCACCCATCACACCAACCGAGTTAACCGGGAGCAACACCGCGAAGACCTGAGAGGTCGCGCGGTAGAGGTCCGCGCCGATGATCTCTTCGAGCAGGATCTCGTCGGCATCACGCAGCACATCGAGACGGGGCTTGGTGACATCACCCAGCACCCGCACCGCGAGACCGGGGCCGGGGAAGGGGTGGCGCCAGACGAGGTTGTCTGGCAGGCCGAGGACCGAGCCGAGTGCTCGGACCTCGTCCTTGAAGAGGTCTCGCAGCGGTTCGACGAGGTCGAATCCGAGTTTCTCGGGAAGGCCTCCAACATTGTGATGGAGCTTGATGTTGGCGGAGATGCCGGCGTGCCCGTGCCCGGACTCGATGACATCGGGGTAGGTGGTGCCTTGGGCGAGGAACTGGAACGGGCCGTGGGCGGCCTCGAGTTTCTTGGCTTCGCGCTGGAAGACTTCGATGAAGCGGTGGCCGATGCGTCGGCGCTTTTCCTGCGGGTCATCGATACCGGCGAGGTCGGCGAGGAAGTCGTCCTCGGCATCGGCGGTGACGAGGTCCATGTTGAAATGATCGCGGAAGGTGGACTCGACGAAGTCTCGTTCACCCTTGCGCAGCAGGCCGTTGTCGACGAAGACGCAGGTGAGTTGGTCGCCGATGGCGCGTTGGAGCAGTGCGGCGACAACCGAGGAATCCACACCACCCGAGAGGCCACAGAGCACACGCCCGTCGCCGACGGTCTCGCGGATCAGTTCGACCTGGCGTTCCATGAAGTCGGCCATCTTCCACGAACCGGTGCAGCCGGCGATGGTGAAGAGGAAGTTCCGGAACAGGTCGGGGCCATGCGGCGTGTGGGTGACTTCAGGGTGGAACTGAGTGGCCCAGAACGGAAGGTCCTTGTGTTTCACCACCGCGTGGGGACAGGTCGGGGTTGAGCCGAGGGTGATGAAGTGCTCGGCGAGGTTCTGGACCTGGTCGCCGTGCGACATCCAGACGGTGGTTTGTTCCGGGACGCCCTTAAGCAGTCGCCCATCGTCGGTGATGTGCAGGTGGGCGGAGCCGAATTCGCGGTGGTCGGCGCGGCTGATGGTCGAGCCGAGTGCGTGGCAGGCGGCTTGCATGCCGTAGCAGATGCCGAGCACCGGGATGCCCAGTTGGAGAATCTCCGGATTGCAGGTTGGGGCTCCCTCGGCATACACCGAGGCCGGGCCGCCGGAGAGGACGATGGCTTTCGGGTGATAGGCCTTGATCTCCTCCATCGGGGTATTCGGGGAGATGAGATAGGCCAGCGTGCCCGCTTCGCGGATGCGTCGGGCAATGAGTTGGGCCGTCTGGGAGCCGAAATCGACGACGAGGACGACTTCATCGTCGGCAAGGGTGGGGGAATGGGCGTCCGGAGCCGGTTTGGTGCTCGTCATGCGCGGGGGCCTTTATGCGGAGTGGTGCGGAGCAAACAGAGAGTATCGCCGGGCTGGCGTGTGCTGGCAACGCCGGGTGGGACGGGGAGCGGCTTTTGGCGCGTTGCCCTCGGGCGTATGATCTTGCCTATGGGACGATCTGGAATCGTGGTCGTGGATAAGCGAGGGTTGTGCGTGCTGGCTCTTGCCGGGGCGATCTTCGGTGCGGGGGGCTGCCAGGCTCCGTCCCGCCAGGCAGACTTTGATTCGATCGATCCGAGCGAGCGATCAATGGCGGCGGCGAAAGCCGCACAGGACCGCGAGGCGAAAGCGGTTCCGGATCTCATCACCATGCTCGACAGTTCGGACCCCGCGGCACGCATGACCGCGATCGCTTCACTGGAGCGCATCACCGGCGAGCGATTCGGCTACGACCCGACGGCTGCCCCGGTGGACCGGAGCGCCGCGATCGAACGCTGGGTGGAATACGCCATCACCCAAGGATATGTCGATGTACCTTCCCGGCGGGACGAACATCCACGATCGCTGGAGAAGTTTGACGGTGAGTGAATCTGAGCACATCCGCATCGAGATGCTGAGTCAACCCCGGTATTTGAGCGGGGTTCGGACGCTCGTGTCCGCGGTGGCCCAGCGTCTGGGCTTTGACGAGTCTCAGTGCGGACAGATCGCGCTTGCGGTCGATGAAGCGCTGTGCAATGTGATCCGGCATGGTTACGAGCGCAGTCCGAAGGGCAAAATTTGGGTCAAGATCTGGCCCGTGGACGACGAAGCCGGAGAGGCGTGCCAGGGAGCCGCGTTGGACGCACCGCTGGACCAGCACCGCCCCCGGGCCGGTGGGATCAAGATCGTCATCGAAGACATGGCTCGTCAGGTAGACCCGAGCGAAATCAAAAGCCGCGATCTTGCGGAGGTGCGCCCGGGGGGGCTGGGGGTGCACATCATCCGCGAGATCATGGATGAGGTGGTTTACGAACAGCGCAGGGATGCCGACGGCGATCAGCCGGGCCGAGGCATGCGGCTCACGATGATCAAGCGACGATAATTCCAGAGAAGATCGAGCGCGACGGCCCTTGCGGCCGACGAAACGGAGAGAAGATGCAGGTCAGTACAGAACAGAATGGCTCGGTTTCGGTCGTCGCGGTCAATGGCGATGTCGACCTCACCAGTTCGCGCGAACTCCAAACAGAGTTACGCGAAGCGATCAAATCCGGCCCGAGCCGGCTTGTGGTTGACCTGAGCGGCGTGCCGTACATGGATTCATCCGGGGTCGCGACACTGGTCGAGGCCATGCAGCTCTCGCGCAAGAAGGGCACGAAGCTGGTCCTGTGTGCGATGGGCGACAAGGTGCAGTCGATCTTCGAGATCGCCCGTCTCGACAAGGTCTTCACGATCGTGGGTGACCGAGCGGAGGCCGAGAGCGTCTGATGAGCGAAATGCTGCGGCCCATCACGGGGATCGGGGCGCGGGTGTTCCGGGTGCTCGGGCACATCGGCGACCTTTGGTACCTGTTGACGGACACCCTGCGGTGGTTGTGGCGGGCCGGGACGCGACGGGATGTCCGTCTGGGGCGTCAGGCGATCGTGTCTCAGATGGTGCGGATCGGCGTGCAGTCGATCTTCATCGTGTCGCTTGTGTCCGGCGCGATCGGGTTCATCCTGGGTTTGCAGATGGCTCCGCCGCTCGATGAACTCGGGCAGGTGGAACTGGTGCCGAACATCATCGCGGTCGCGGTGCTGCGCGAGTTAGGGCCGCTGGTCGCGGCGATCGTGCTGACGGGCTTCGCCGGGGCGGCAATCGCGGCGGAAATCGGCACGATGGCGGTCAACGAGGAGATCGAGGCGCTGGAGGCCCACGCGCTGAACCCGGTGCGGTTCCTCGTGGTGCCTCGCCTGGCGGCAGCCGTGGTGAGTCTGGTGTGCCTGGCGGTGATCTCGAACATCGCCTCGATCGGCTCGGCGGCGATCATGAGCAAGACCGTTCTGGGCATCCCTTGGACGACCTACTACGACAACAGCGTGTCCCAGGTCGGCGTGGTGGACTTCGTGACCGGCCTGGTCAAGGCGGGCGTGTTCGGCCTGCTGATCGGCCTGATCGCCTGCGGCAACGGGCTGCAGGTGAAGGGCGGCGCGGAGGGCGTCGGTCGCGCGACGACGCACACGGTGGTGCAGTCAGTCGTGGCGGTGGTGGTGGCGGACCTGGTGTTTACGGTCGTGTTCTACGCACTGGGGCTGGTCTGACCCGATCATAATGCGTACAGATATTGTTTGAGCGGTGTTTCTAGTGCTAGAATAAGTTTCCAGAAACTATTCGGGATATAATTCTTGCGTCCGGTACCTTTCTGTTGTTGAATCCAGTGCCCGTACAGGAGCAGACGCGTGATTGGATCCCCGCCCACACTTCAAGAAGATGCCCTCGGTGCACTCACCCATTTGCGGGCGTCGTTCGGCAAGCTCTTCGCCTCGATCGGGGTGCCGGTCGATCGGGCTCACCAGATTCAGACGGGATTGGGGCTCGATAAGAAACTGGCGTGGCGGATCCACGGGTTCCTCAGCGATGAAGATGTCTTGGCGGGTTCTCGACATCTGCCGAGCTCGTTGGGGCTCGATATCGTGCTCAAAGCGGCTCGGGAGCATGGGGCCGAGGCGGTACTCACAGAAGAGGTCCGCGCGGCATTCGATGCGTATGAAGTGGTGATCAAGGCGCACGCTGGCGAGCGGACCTCCATGGAGATGATGCTCGCCTCGCTGTCGGATCGGGTGCTCACGGACACCACGCGATCGCACCTCCGCGAGGCCTTCAAGGCAAACAGTTACATCTGGGGAGCGCAAGCGAAGGTTCGCCTCTCAACCTTCATTTGCCATCCGAGTATCACTGACCAAGGCCGGGTGGATATCGCCGCGGTGTATGGCTTGCATGAACTGCGCCGGATCCGGCCGGGATTATCCTGGCCATTCGTGCATCGTCGCTGCGTGGATGACGACGGCAAGATCCGACTGCCGCTCAACTTGACTCCCATCGACGAGCAGCCGCCACGCGATGACGGGTTACCGCCGGTTCCGCTGTTGAGGGAATTCTGTTCTCAGCCGGTTCCAGAGGTGCGGCGCTATCACGGCGCGGAGAACCATCTCGTCGATGAACTCGTTGAAACCCGGATAGGCAACCAGGGAGTGGTGGACTGCTTTGGTGGCGAGGTCGCATCTGGCGTCGGCGTCCGTTACCAGAACGAGCACAACACCGTGGCTGAGATGGTGGTTCGCATGAGAACGACCACCAAGTGGTTGCTGTCCGATGTGTTCTTGCACAAGGACCTCGTGCCGGAGGTGACACCGGCGCTCGGTGTCTACGCGGATATCGAAGGGATGCCCATGGCGGCACCGGCTCAGCGGAACAAGCTGCCTCATGTCGGTGAACTGAAGACGCTCGGTGCTTCCGCGAAGGCTCCGTACACCCCGCTGATACCTCGATACGCGGACATGATCGAGTATGTGACATCGAAACTTGGGTGGGACATCGGGGATTTCATGGTGTATCGCGTGCAGCTTGAGTATCCCGTTATTCCGTCGAGCGTGAGCATCAGCTGGCCGCTCCCGCTCCACCCTGATTCATGAACTGTGTTTCGGCGGGCTCGTGATGCCCGCCGTTTGTCAATGGTAGAAAGGAAGGAAGAGGATGAGATTGATTCATTGTTTGGCGGTCGTGGCTGCGGCCGGGTTGGTCGTCTCGAGCGCGTCCGGAGAAATTGCTTACAACAACTTCGGAGCCGGCAACGACGGATTTGATTACAACTGGGGCCTCGGCTGGAGCGTCGCCGGTGAAAACAATTCAGTCCAGTTTGGTGTCGAACAGGCGTTCGCGTTCACATCCGGGATGTCGGGCGAATTGAGTGATATCTATGTGCCGATCTGGTACGCGCCGATCACTTCGGAGCCCGATTCCGTGACGGTTCATATCGCTTCGTACAGCGGGGCCACTGCTCCGACGACGGGTGATATCCTCGAATCATGGACGGTCGACATTACCGATGACTGGTCGGGCTGGGCTCCGCCCCATCAGTTGACCAGTGCCGGCGGCGTGATGCTCGATGAGGGGGCGCGCTACTGGATCTGGATGGAAGCCGCGAATGATGTCACCTGGGCGGGCTGGGGCATGAACCCGGACCCTGGCTACACACTCGAGCACACGCTCCGGCGAGAAGGCGAGGATTGGCTGGATATCTCGCAGAGCACGGCCGGTGCGCTGCGGGTTGATGTGATTCCCGCACCGGGCAGCACTGCGTTGCTCGCGATTGGCGTCGGTGCGGTCGCACGGCGCAGACGCCGCGATTGAGATTTGTGACCCGACGCTGAGTCGTGTGAGCCAGCCCGGGAAGGGCTGGTTTTTCATTGCGCATGGCGCTGCTCACACAAGCGGTGTTACCCCCGCCAAATCCGTAACCCTGCCCCAACCAGCAGCACCAGCACCGGAAGTCCGGCGATCATCGACCAGCGGATGGCGGTGCGTTGGCCGGGGGTGAGGGCTCGGATTCGGGAGACATCGCTGACGCGAGCCGAGCGGGCGATGAGTTCGTCCATGTCGGCGAGCCAGAAGAGGGCGGCGTCGATGAGTTCGGCGTTGGCGGGGAAACGGGTGGCGGTGCGTCCATCCACCGCGAGTTGTGAGTACAAGTAGGGGTCCTGGAACCAGTTCGGTGCGGAGACGATGACGAGACGCTGCACATCAGCGCGTCCTCCCGCGTCTGGCAGGGAGCGTTCAACGGTCGCCGCGACGGTCCACGGGCCTTCGAGGTCGTCTCGGGATTCGCTGCGAGAGGGTGCGGTCCGCATGCTGATCGCGCCGAGCGGGTTCTGGTCGAAGGCGTAGCGGAATCGCAGCCATTCGGCTTCGGCCCAAGTGTTGTCCGAGGCGGGGACCTCGTAGAGCGGGTGGATGGTCGCCCCGGCCTCGGTCGCCTGAGCCTCGTCGATGATGATGGGCGTGGTCCAGGTCATCGCGCCGGACAGGCCCATGATCGGCTCGGAGATCGGGGAGCCGGGGACGGCCGAGGTGAATTCGAAGAAGGTGGTCCAGGCATCGCCTTGAGCCGTGGGGACGCGCCGGATCAGCGGGCGTCCGGCATCCACGGTGATTCCCAGTTCGGTAAGACGATCGGTGAGTGGGGGGTTGTCGCCGATGGCGGGGAGTTCGGAGGGCTCGACGGCCATGAGGATGTCCTCACCGGCATCGTAGAGCTGATCGACGGCGGTGGCGAGACGCCGAAGGCGTTCCGCACGCTCCGAGAGTGAACTGCCTCGTGAAGGGTCGAGGCCGACGCGAGTCGGCTCACCGACGACGAACCACACCACGGGGCGGGTTCGATCGGGGTTGATGTCGAGGAAGTTCGGGCGGGTCTGGTCGGTGGCGACGGCCCATTCGACGACATCGATGCGTCGCATGCGCAGGCGTTGGGCGAGTTGGTTGATCGAGACACCGAGTCGCGAGTGCGGCGAGGATGCGTCGCCGCTGGTCAAGGCACTGGGGCGTCCGGTGTCGTCGAAAATGCGACCCGGCTCGCCGTGGACGATCGCGACGATGGGCGGGTCGTCCATCGAGAGGGTGCTGATGGCGGTCGAGATGAGTTCCTCACCCGCGAAGGAGACCTGCGCGATGGACTGGCCCTGCTCGACATTGGTGCGGAGAGGGAAGATCGCATCAAACTTGATCGCGGTCGTGCCGCTTGGCGAGATCACGAGCACGGCCTCGGTCTGCTGGATCGCACGGGCGACCTGGAGTGGTTCGAGCGGCTGGAGGCGGATGAGGCGGTCGAGGGTCGCGGCGGATTGAGAAGCGGCTTCGCCCGCTGCCGCACTGAGGGAGGAGGCGCTGGCCTTAAGCGTGTCGCTCTCGATCTGCGGCGCGACGGAAAGCTGGCGAGCCCACGAGCTGATTTCAGAGAACGCGGTTGAAGCGTTGGTCAGGAGCTGGCTGGCGGCGAGCTGCGCCTCGTCGGTAGCGGGCATGGCTGTTCCGGCGACCTTGTTGTTCAGGGCGGTCTGCACGGTCTCGCGGGCTTTGGCGCACTCATCGGCCATGGATCGAATGGTGAGGATGAACGCCTCGGGCTGGCCGCCGACGAATTCGCGGGCGGCTTCGGCGGTGTCCTGGGTGCGATCGGCGAGACGGCGCAGATCCTGCTCGGTGCGCTCAAGCCCGGTGACGGTGCGCTCGAGGGTTTCGCGGTGGTGAGTGATCTCGTCCTCGGCGTAGCCGGCCATGAGGGCGACGACGCGGTTGAAGTCCGGGCGGGAATCCGCGCTGGCGGTGTCGATCAGAGTGAACGAGACATTGTCCGAGCGGCGCGTGTACTCGCCCATGAGGTCGCGGATGCGCTGCACCGAGCGGGCATCGGCCTGACCCTGTGGGCCGAGATTGACCACGGCGGCGACCTCAATGGGCATATCAAGATCGGTCAGGAGTTGGGTGGTGCGAGACGAGAGGGTGTAGGAACGCGTGGAGGTGAGGTCGAATCGGGTGGCGGTGCGGTGACCGATGACCCCGATGAAGAGCACAATCGCGGCGGCGGCGGTGATGAGGATAGCGGTCATCGCACCGTAGCGGGTGCGACGAAGGCCTGCGGTGGATTCGTGCTTGGTCGATGTGGCGGGTGCTTGCTTGGCCATTAGCGCCACCTCCGGGATTCGACGCCGACGACGCTGAGAACAAGGAAGAAGATAACCACTGCTCCGAAGAACGCGGCGTGGCTGGTGTCGAACACGCCCTTGGCGAAGTCCGCGATGCGAAGGTTGATCGACAGGCCAAAGAGCAGCGAACGCAATGGTTCGTCAACAAGCGAGGCGACATTGCCGCTGCTGGCGAAGGCGAGGAGCGTGAAGAAGAACAGGGTCGAGAGGAAGGCGACGATCTGGTTGCGTGTGAGCGAGGAGAAGAACAGGCCCACGGCGAGGTAGCAGGCCCCGACGAAGATGAGTCCCAGGTATCCGGCGATGATCGGGCCGTAGTCCGGGCTGGCGAGCAGTTCGACCACGCCGACATGCACGAGGGTTGGTGCGAGCATGGTGATGAGGAAAGCCAGTGCCGCGAGATACTTGCCGATGACGATGTGCCAGTCGGAGATCGGGGAGGTCATGAGCGGCTCGATGGTGCCCGAGCGGAGTTCCTCGGAGAGCAGTCGCATCGAGATCGCCGGGGCGACGATAAGCAGGAGCCACTGTGAGACGCTGAAAAGGGCCCGCATCGTGGCTGGCTGGCCCGGGGTGATGGTGTCGTAGGCGAACCACAGCCCCGAGAGGAAGAGATAGAGGGCGATGACGAGCCAGCCGATCGAGGATCGGAAGAACGAGGCATACTCACGCCAAGCGATGGTGAGGGTCGAACGCATCAGCCGGCCTCGCTTTCCGTGGAGAGGGCGGCGTTGGATTCGGAAGCCCGGGATGAAAGCGTGGTGGCGGCCTTGTCGGTCTCTTCAACAAGGCGGATGTAGAGGGCTTCCAGTGTGGCGGTCGCCGGGCGGAGCGAGCGGACGGTATAGCCCGCATTCTGGCAGGCCGCACCGATGGTCGCTCCCGGGTCGGTGATGCCGGGCTTGATGATCACGCGAAGAGCCTGCCAACCTTCTCCCGAGCGACCGGCAGGGTCGGTCTCGACCCGCTCGATGCCATCGGACGCGGCTAAGGTCTGAGCGGCATCGGAGGGCGCCTTGATTTCCAGCGCGAAGCCCTGCCTCTGAGCGAGGTCGCGGAGCAGGTCATCGGCGGAGCCATCGGCCTGGATCTGGCCACGCGCGAAGATGAGCAGGCGATCGCAGCTCTTCTCGACCTCCGGGAGGATGTGCGAGACGATGAGCATGGTGTGGTCGCCGGCGAGTTCCCGGATGAGTTGGCGGGTTTCAGCGATCTGGACCGGGTCGAGACCCGAGGTCGGCTCATCGAGGATGAGGACCGGCGGGTCGTGGAGCATGGCCGCGGCGAGGCCGACACGCTGGCGGTAGCCCTTCGAGAGTTGCCCAACCCGGCGGGAGCGGACATCCTCGAGCCAGCAGCGGGAGATGGCCCGATCGGTGGCCGACTTGCGTGTTTTCCCTGAGAGGCCAAACAGTCTGGCCCGGTAGCCCAGGAAGTCGGTGACGCGCATCTCGGGGTAGAGCGGGTTGGATTCAGGGAGGTAGCCGAGTCGCTGGCGGACCTTCATGGACTGGTCGATGCTGTCGAGGCCATCAACTCGGACGGAGCCCTTTGTGGGGGGAACCGTGCCGGTGATCATGCGTATGGTGGTGGACTTGCCGGCCCCGTTGGGGCCGAGTACACCGACGACGCTGCCCCGGGGGACCGAGAATGAGACACCTCGGACGGCCTGGACCTTGCCGAAGGACTTGTGAACTTGGTCAACTTCGATCATGGTGAGAACTTATCGTTCCGGTTCAGAGAAGAGGTTTGATCGGTACGATGAAGGAGGAGAGGGAGTGCCCGCTGCGCCTCATGTGCAGACGCGCGGCCGGCACGAGAGTTTCGAGCACCCTGTTAGCGTAAACGAATTGGGGCGCCTAAGTCTGCGCATGCGACCGCACGCTTCTCAACCCAGTGCAGAACAACGCCGTCTCGACCGGCCCACGCTGTTGATTGTCGAGAGTTCGGGGTTCGATGCGGCCGGGGTGGAGCATGTGCTCTCCGAGCGGTTCGAAGTGGTCCGGGCTTCGCCTGGTGAGGCGATGGACCGCCTTCGGACGAGCGACGCACGACTCATCCTAGCGGCAACAGGGGATTTCCTTCCTCTCGAGCGGTCGATCCTGATGCATCAGTCGTCGATGATGCTCAACGCCATCGGTGAGGGCGTGTGTCTGGTGGACCGGTCCGGCGAGATCGTCTGGGCCAACGACCGGTTCCAGAAGTATCAGAAGCTCATCGCGCAGGATCTGTCGGTCTTTGCCAAGAAGACGCTCAAGACCTTCGACCGGCAGTTGCCATGCCTCGACGATGACGAGCCCCCCCAGCCCGAGCGGCTCTCGTTCAAGGCGGAAGATGAGGACCGGTACTTCGACTGCCTCGTGACGCCGTTCCTGGATTCAAAGGCTGTCGAGAACGGCGAGAAGCCGAAGGTGACGCACCTCGTGGTCGCGTTACGCGATATCACCGGCCGCGAGCAGTTGCGCTCGCAGATGGATGCCCTGGATCGGGCGGGCCGGGAGATGATGCACCTCGATGCGGACACGATCAAAGGGCTGCACGCTGCGGACCGGCTGAACCTGCTCGAGAAACGAGTCCACGCTTTTGCTCGGAAACTCCTGAAGTTCGACCACTTCGCGGTGCGACTGCTGGATGAGCAGACCGGGGAACTGAAGCTGGTGATGTCCTCGGGCATGCCGCGCGAGGCGACCGAGATCAAACTCTACTCCGGACGCGAGGATCAGGGGATCTCGGGCTATGTCGCGGCGACCGGAGAGTCCTATGTCTGCAACGACGCAAGCAAGGATCCGCGCTATGTCTTCGGACTTGAGCAGGCGGGGTCGTCGCTGACGGTGCCGGTGCAGCTTTACGACAAGCGGATCGGCGTCTTCAATGTCGAGAGCGAGCATCCCAACGCGTTCACCGATCGTGATCGCCAGTTTGCCGAG
>JBICHT010000141.1:0-11053 GCA_043101125.1 Phycisphaerales bacterium JB050
ACCCGGTTCCGCGATACGGTTGATCACGAAATTCGTGTTCGTGTTGCCAAGGCCGGGAAAGAAATCCATCCCGAGCGCATCGTTGTAGGTCACGCTGTCGGCCGCAGCAATCGTCGTCGTGCACGCGATCGCGCCGGCCGCGATGGCAACCATCGCGCCTGATCTCGCAAAGTTCATAACTCTCCTCCAAATCGGTCGGTGTCCTGACGAGAATCCGATCACAAAACCGGGCACTCGCACAGGGTGCAATCGCATCGTAATTAATAACAAGAGCCCCGTCGAGGCAAATCGCGAGTCAATACTGGGAAATATCGAACGCCGGTACAACCAAGGACTAAGGCAAAAGCCGAAACTCATCCGGCAGACGCGGGATCAGGATCACCACACCCCGCAACGGGCGAGAAAGACGGTCGCGACTCTCCAACATCAACTGACCCACCGTTGGGAGCGGGGCCGCACGCGGCCCATACGAGTTTGCCAGCGACGGCATCGGCGCGTCCAGCGTCTCAAAAACCTGCGTCTCTTCGTTCTCCGCATCCATCGGAACATCCCCCGGGGCCGCCGAGGGACCAAACCGAGGCGCCCCACCTTCGCCCACTCCCTCCACCACCGATTCCCCCGCCTCTTCGGTCTCACGGCGCTGGAGTTCATCAAGCAGGTTCTCCCGCGTCACCCCTTCCACGCTCGACCAATCCGCCTCGGGAGACGCGGTCGTCATCACGATCGCGTACCCCGGTGGCACCGTCAGACCCACCATGAGTTCCTCCAAGAGCGGCCCCTGACCCTCGAGCGCGGGCGTGACCAGGTTCAGATTCGGAATCTCGAAGTGATTCTCGTGATCCACCCGCGGATCCCGTTGCTGCACCTGCGCGACCAGTTCCAACCGCATCAAGGCCCCGATGCTCGTGCCCTCCTCACCCTCGACACGCTCGGGCACAATCCACGCCCGCCCGAGCAAACGCAGCACACCCTCCGGCAGCCGCTGCTCGGAACCGTACACGACACCGCGCGTCCCCTCCGCAACACGACGCGATCGCATGATTTGCAACCAATCCGCAGACTGACCCAGCCATCGCCTCGACCACGCCGAGGCCGGTGCCGCCACCTGGTGCACCACCACGATCTCGCTCAGCGGCACCGCAACGATCCGCACTCCACTCAGGCGCAACCGTTCACGCAGTTCCTCAGGCAGAAACTCCAGGTCCTGGTCGTACGGCGCGAGCGCCCGCGCCACAACACCATCGCTGTCCTGCGTCAGCCACCAGTGCAATTCCACGCCGACAGGGTTCCCACGGATGAACGGACGCTCGCCATCGAACACCCGATCCGGAACCATCCGCAGCACGGGGTCATCATCGGACTCCGCCGAACCGCCCGAGTCGTTCCCCGATGCACAGCCGCAGACCGACACGCTCATGAACGCGCACAAGCCGACCACCGCCGCCCAAACCAGCGCACGATCACAGGATCCCCGTCTCACCATCCCGATATAGACACCCCGCACACCCACGGGTTCAGTAGATCTCCGAAGGGTGCAGCCCCTCATCGCTGGCCGGGGTGAACTCGTTGATCCGATCGATCATCCGACGCACCAGACCGATGTTGTGACGCGTGTGGTGGAATGCGATCCGGGGAAGATCAAGCATCTCCTCCTCGATCTCGTACGGCCCGCGCTGCACAATCTCACCCGAGGCCACAAGCGTCGAGAACTCCTCGTTCAACCGTCGCACATCCCCCGGATCGAGCGCCCGCTTGATGCGGATAACCAGATCATCCTTCACATACCGCGACGAGTGGTAGTTGCGGTAAAACCGCTTGATGTGGTCCACCGCGTCCTGCATGTCGCGCGTGATGTAATAGAGGTTCAGGTCTTCCGGCGAAATCATCTTGTTATTCAGCAGAGAACGCCGCACATAGTTGTCCCAGTGCTCCCAGTAGGTCGAACCCTCGGCCTCGCACAGCACGATCGGCACCATCGCCGACTTGCCGGTCTGCACCAGCGTGAGCGCTTCGAAGATCTCGTCCTGCGTCCCGTACCCGCCGGGGAACACCGCCACCGCTTCGCACTGGCTGACGAACATCAACTTGCGCGTGAAGAAGTACCGGAAGTTAATGAGTTTGTCGTCACCCGCGATTACATCGTTTGCGGTCGTCTCGAACGGCAGCCGGATCGCCAGACCAAAACTCGCCGCCGCTCCCGGCCCTTCGTGCCCGGCCTTCATGATGCCGTCACCCGCGCCCGTGATGCACAACCAGTTGTTCTCCGCCATCAGGCGACTGAACTCCACGCAGGCCTGGTAGTCCGGGTCCTCCGGCGGCGTGCGCGCCGAACCGAAAATCGAGATCTTGTGCTGGTCCGGGTACTTGCTGAACACCTGGTACGCGTAACGCAGTTCCTTGAACGCCGTCGTCAGCAGCTTCAATTCACCCGTGTCCCGATCGTCGGTGATCAACTTCAACGCCGTGATCAACTGCTCACGGATCAACTCGCCCTCGTACACACTCGTGTCCCCGCCACACTCCGCAATGAGCGCATCAAGCTTCCCAAGGAAGTCAGGCTGATCCACGCGCCGCTTGCCACGCATCGGAGAATTGATGGCCGGGTAGGCGTCCTCGCGCGTCGGGTCCGGGGTCACCGAATCCAGGCGGGACATGTTGTTGATCTTCTCGGAGTCGTTCTGGTTCATTCGATCTTTCATAGCGGAAAATGCTTTGGTACGACGCTCACGGGTGCGGCTGGCCGGGTGAAGCCGCAGGAGGCATCGGCTCCGGCTGCGTCTGTTCGCCGCGGATGATCGCGTCGATCAGGCGACGGGTCGCGCTCAATTGCTCGACCTCAACCTTGGGATCATAAAGCGTCCCGCCCACCCGTGCCGTAACCAACTCGTTGCGGACTCGCTCCACGATCTCCGTCAGCAGAGACACATCCCGAAGCACCACTGTCGTGAAGGTCAGATCCAGGGCAAGCTCCGGCAGCGTCATCGTCCCCGATCCCTTGATCGAGACAGACTTCGATTCCGCCGACAGATCGTGCAAATTCACCACCGACCCCTCGATAAACGCTTCCGCATACGCAAAGTCGATCGGCTCTCCCACCGGTGCCTGCAAACTCGAGAGCTTCACCATCTCGATCAAACCCGGCAACCGCAGCACCTCCGTCCCGTCCGCACCCGGAGCCGGTTGAATCCGCACCAGCGCCCTCCCCCGCTGCGACTCCACATCGCCGAGCCGACCCGTCACCGACAGGTTCCCATCCAGAAGCCCACGATTCTCCGGTGCCCGCTCCGCTCGCGCCGGATCCGTCGCGAGATCCGCCAGCAATGCCCCGAAGTCCACTCCGCTCAGTTCCGCGTCCGCCTGCCACCGCGCACCGTCGTAACTTCCCTCAGCCAGCGGCCGGATCACGCCGCTCGCCGCGAACCGCCCGCCCGAGATCGAGGCCGACACCGAGGGCACATACACCGTGCCCAGCGGATCGCCAGCCCGCCCCGACTCCTCGGTCCGGAACCGCTCGCCCGTCTCGATCCGCGCCGCGAGCTGACCCAACTGCGCCCCCGCGGCTTCCGCACGCTCGCCCACAAAGTCGACCTCCACCTCAGGCTCCTCGCCCTGACGAAGCGATGCGCTGATCGTCGCGCGCCCAAGCAGGTCCCGCAGGAGCAGGCCAACTCGCAGACCGAGCCCCTCGAAACCCGCTGTCCCCTCAAAGTGCGCTCCACCCGGATCAAGACGAAGCCGCCCATCGCGGATCGACACCGGACGCTCCGAAGACATCTCCGTCGCCCTCATCAACTCCAGCACCACCCCCGGCAGCAACGCGTGCACCTCATCACCTAGCGCCGCGGCGTTCGCATTGATCGTCGCATCGAGGCCAAACGCCTGATCCGCTGACCTCGTCCAGCGACCCTCGATCGCCACACCCAGCCGTGTCGATTCAAAGTCCAGATCAATCCCGCCACCCGACTCGCTCACCCCGATCGAGCCGGACGCACGATCAAAGAGCGTCGTCACCCCGTGGCGCGTCAGCGCAAGCGTCTTCGGACGCAGTTCAGCCTCCATCGAAGGCGCTTCACCGCTCCGAACCGTGAAATCCGTGTCGAACAAGCCGGCCAGTCGCATCTCCACGATCCGCTCGCCAAGTTCCGGCGAAAACTCCCCCACCACCGCCGCGGGCAACTGCGACTCAAAGAGTGCCTCACGCACCGATCCCGTGAGCTCCAGCGTCTCACCGGCATCCGCCCCGCCCAACACATCGAGCCGGTACGCACCCTCAACCCGGAGCTGACCCGCAAGCGCATGGTTGAACCGCAGCACCCCCTCGACCCCGTGCAGATCAACCCGGCCCGGGACCACACCAATCGACCCCGACGGGCGCACCAACTCGGCCCGACCACCGAACGCATCGAAACTCACCCGCTCGATGTTCGTCGCCTCGATCGCGTACCCGAGATCGCGCTCGTCCCCATTCAGAGACAGCCGCGCATCCACCCTCCCCGACGGCTTGAACCGCTCACGCAATCCCGACACAACCGAGGCTCGGCTGGCATCCGCGGCATCGAGCACATGCTCCAACCGCTGCTCCACCGCGATCGACTCGCCCTGCAACTCCACCTCGATCGATTCCGTCACCCGACGCAACTCACCCACACGCTTCGGATACGCGACCTTCACCCGACCCGTGAAATCACCGCCACCACCCGCGACCTTCCCCTCCAGACGCGGCATATCCAGCCAGTCATCCGTTACCGTGAACTCACCACTCAAATCCGTCAGCAGCGCAGGCTCGCTTCCCGCTCGCCCGATCTCCGCACGCTTCAACTCCGCATCGCTCACCCCGACCGCACTCGATGGATACGCCTCAACCCCGTCGAAGCGAACATCCACCCGGTAGTCCGTGTTGCTGCTCTCCGACGCGAAAATATGCGCCTCGCACCCCGCCGCGCCCACAAGATTCAGCCGCCGCAGGAACCGATGCACCGAGAACCCCGGATCCGGCGTCCCATCCGCACTCAACGCCCGCTCTTCGAACCGCGCCCTCCCCGGCAACGCCTGCACAAGCATCCCGTCGATCGGAACGCCTGCCGCCGTGATGTAGATGTCCGGCTCGTAATCGCTCTCCGAGTAGCGCACCCGACCCGAGATCTCACCGCTCCCCCCACGCAGCCCACGCAACGCGCTCGGCTCGATCACCGCGATCCCATCCGAGATCGTCAGACGCAAACGCTCCGCGACCGCCGGGTACGGGAACCGATCGACGACCAGCCCCGCGTTCGGGATATCGATCACGATACGCTCCTCGTACTCCGCAGTATCTCCCCGCTCGCGACGGATCTCGATATCCAGCGTGCCCGTGCCGCCGAGTCCGAACACCGGCAACTTCAGGCGACCATCAATAGCCTCCAGACGCTCCCGCGCTCGCTCAATCTCGACCGGCGAGGCCTGCGCATCGCCACGCATGGCATCGAGCGCGCCCTGCACCTCCACACGCTCGTTCACCAGCGCCACCCGATCCTCCGGCGACATCAGCACACCATCGGCCCGGAGTCGGTCGTACTCACCATCGCTGAATATCGTGCGGTACACCGAACGACGATTCTCCGGAAGCGATTCCCGGAACAATTCATCCGTCTTCAGGTTCCGCAACTTGATGTCGATCTCGACCGCCGCCCCATCCCGCGGAGGCCAGATCCGCCCCGCCGCCGTCAGCACCGCCCCGCTTTCGCTCTCGCCGCGGATATCAACCAGCCGCACCTCGTGCTCATCAAAGTGCACCCGCCCGGTGATGTTCTCAATCGGATACGGATACTCCCCGAACTTCCCAGAACCGTTCGAGAAGTTCAAAATCCCTTCCGTCATAGTCCGACCCGGCTTGCCGTCAATCCCCCGCCCACGCGAGACCCGCACGAACCCCGACAGATCCGCCTGCGGATCGACAAACCGATCAAGCACACGCAGCATCAACTCCGGTGCAAACCGCTGCAATTGCCCCTGGTCATCAAAGCTGAACGCGTCCGTCTCGATCTGCGCCCGATAAGACGAATCCATGCTGTACGAGTCATACTGCACGGACACACGACAAGCCAACTCCTCGATCTCGCCAGCAAGATTCGCCGTGAACCCGTCCTGCGCAAACACGATCGTGCCGCGCACATCACGCATCTGCAGCTTCTCACTCCGGCTCCCCGACGCCTCACCCTCATCCGCAACCGTGATCGGAATCAGCAAATCCACATCACGAGGCGTGAGCCGCACCGCCAACCCTTCGTTCGGACCGTAGGTAAAGGTCGCGTCGTCAATCGCACCTTTCACATCGAGCGCCCGCCAGAACTCGCGAATCCGCGTCGGAGCCGTCCTCGACGACCATTCCGCAAGATCCAACCCCGTCAGCGTCAGGCTCACATCTCCACTCTCGCGATCAATCTCCCCACGCAGTCGCGCCCCGTTCGGATCCGGTACATCACCCAGCATCTGCGCCAGCTCAACCTCGTACACACGATCCGACCCCGCACGCTGAACCATCTGCCCCTCAAGGTCCAGCGAAGTCAATCGCGTGTACGACGATGACGACGCACCCACCGAACCCACTGAGTGCTCGCCCAGTTCGACCGTCACATCCTCCAGCACCACCCGCGGGTAGCCACTCGAAACCCCGCTCCCGGAACGCGGCCGCAACATCGAGAGATTCACCACGCTCGTCTCTTTATCCAGCGAAACCCGGATCACCGACCCGCTCAACACCAGATCCGTCAGCGGATTCCCGCCACCAATCAGACTCCCCCACTCGATGTGCGCCCGAAGCTCATCCGCTCGCAGATATTCCCCGGCCTCGCCCTCCAGACCAGGCAGATGCAGCACAAGATCCTCGACCAGCAATTCCCCACCCAATGAAATATGGCACGACCCCGCCGTGGCCCCACACCCCAGACGCCCCTCGATCTGCCCCATCACGATCCAGCGCAGCACCGCCGTCTGCGTCACCGTCACCACGCCGATCACCAGACGCAAAGCAACCCCGCCCCCCGCGCGAACAAGCCGGGACTTCCAACTCCGCCTGCGAGCAGGCGGCTGGCGACGAGATGGCGTTGAGGAGTGTTGAGCCATCGCTCCGATCGTATCGACCAAGGTTCTCGGACGCGCTTCCAATCCTTCCCTTGGCCACGCCTTGCATCGGTATACTCGCACCCCTCATCGACGCATTCTGCGCCGACGATGCAGGCCCGGGCCCGGCACCCGGCGCAGGCGTCGATCTCCCACCAAAGCAGCCGAACCACCACAGAGCGCTCGTAGCTCAGCAGGATAGAGCAGCGGTTTCCTTCTTTACGACACGAAGAGGGGCCCCCGGCGGGAACGCCGGGAGGCGAACCGGGTGAACTCGGGGAAGCCCACACGAATCCTAGTGATTCACGGGTAATCCCGAGCCGAGCCGTCGACGGGGCGGGAGACCACAAATCTCCCAGTCGACGGAAGGTGTAGAGACCAGCGGGTGAGCCGCCCCGGCAATAACCCCGCACCGCATGGACATTGCCATCCAGCGGAAGCGCCCGGCACCCCACCGACCAGCCGGTCGAGGGTGAAGAGATGGTCCGGTCCCGCGGGAAACCGTGGGGTACGCTGAAACCGCAGGTCGGAGGTTCGAGTCCTCCCGGGCGCGTTCAAACAAAATATATCCGGACCTGAAAGGCCCGATGACCGTTCTTGGGATCCATTTTTACATGCACAACCCGTCTTTACGGAATATTCCCAAGTCAACCTCGCGTTATGGCGACGGTATAAAGTCTGTTTGTGAGGATACCGGTGAGGTCCTCTCCGTTGAGAACCAAAACGCAACTTGCAGCCCCGTCACATGCGCGTACGCTTGACTGGGCCATACACCAATTCCCGTTCACTTGCCCGTATGTAGACACTGAGGAGCAGAGATGTCCGACTCACAACAATCAAACGCCAGCAGCTCTGTGCCACTCGGTCGTATCGCTGCCGTGGCCATACTCGCCGGTGGCGTGATCGCCATGGCCGTCGTCGCCATGAACAACCAGAACCGACCGGTCGAGCAGACCACACCGACCCAGCAGGTCGCCAACCAGAGCAACGACGAAGAACCGACCACCGCCGAACCCGGCCTGGCCAAGGCCGACCTCAGCAGAGCAGACCAGCCCACCATCTCTCGGGAACTCACCGAACGCCTCACCAGCCCCGATGCCACCGTCGCCGCCGAGGCCGCCAAGGAACTCAGAGCACTCCAGCGATCGGGCAACACCGAGGAAACGCCTCAGCAAGCCCGCATCGCTGAGAAGCAAGCCGCCGCGATCCAAACCGCCAGCGACCCACGCGTCGCCAATGTCAAGTCCGCCGCTCCCGCCGCTGGCCCCGGCAACCCGAACGCCATGATCGCCTTCGAACAACCCGTCTACGACTTCGGCAATCTCTACAACACCAACCCCGTCGACGGAAAATTCGTCTTCACCAGCACCGGCACCGAGCCCCTCGTCATCGAACGAGTCCAGACCACCTGCGGCTGCACCTCCGCCAACCAGGACGAACTCGCCAACTCCAGCTGGGAGCCCGGCACCGGCTCCGAAATCCTCTTCACCTTCAAGCCTTCCAACCACGCCGGCGAGCAACGCAAGACCATCCGCGTCTACACCAACTCCGAGTCCAACCGCGTCATCGTCCTCGAGTTCAAAGCAAACTACATCCCCTCCGTCAAACTCTCCTCCCAGATGGCCAACTTCGGACGCGTCGAGGCCGGCAGCATCGGCCAGTCACGCATCGTGATCGAATCCCGCGACCCCAACTTCGAGTTCGCCAGCTTCGACCTCGGTGACTCCGCTGAACAGTTCGCCTGGTCCTACACCAAACTCGAACCCGTCAGCGAGCAGTTCCCCAGCCGCGGCCAACTGCTCATCCAGACCAAGCCCACCGCCATGATCGGTCCCATGAGCCGCGTCATCGGACGCCTCGTCGTCCGCTCCTCCGATGGTGAGGCAGACGAACAAACCGAACAGGAATTCAATGTCGTCATCCGAGGCGAGATCGTCGGACAGGTCGAAGTCGAACCGGCCATCGCCCGCGCTCCCCTCGCCGAACCCGGTTCCGCGTTCGAGCACACCTTCACCGTGCACTCTCGCAAGGGCGAAGCCTTCAAAATCACCGATGTGAAACTCACCCAGGGCGATGCCAAGAACTTCGCCTTCGAAATCACTCCGATCGAAGACTCAAAGGGCACCTCCTATCGCGTCACCGTCCGCGGCAACGCCCCCGATCGCACCGGCGGATACATGGGCAAGGTCGCCATCTACACCGACATCGAGAACCACGGCCCGATGCCCTTCCAGTTCACCGGGGTCACGCGAGCCGCTCGCCCCCAGTAACCCACAACCCCATCCCGAATCCGCGCAGGGCGACCATCCAGGTCGCCCTTTTTTGTTGCCATTCCACAACGCCAATCCCCAACCTTCGTTCGATCCACGCAACCCCGATAACCCGCCCTCAACTCCGAATGCTCCCGCAAACACTCCAACCGCCATCCTCGACTTCTGGCACACGCGCTGTATCCTCAGATAGGCATGAATTGCGCAAAACCAAAGACCAGACTCCGCCTCGGAGCAACTCTCGCCCTCGTCGGGACCATCTTCGCGATCGGTTGCGCCTCGTCGGAAACCGCGCACTTCAGCGCCCCCGTCTCGCAGATCTCCAACCCCAACTCGCTCGTGTTCAGCAGCCGGCCCGTCCGCAACTGGCACGCATCCAACGCGGGCCAACCAGGAGTCGGGCTGATCGAGGCCGACCGCTACGAGTATTCACGCAGCGACTCCAGACTCAGCCCATCTTCACGCGCCCCCCTGCTCGCCACCAACCAGTGGCCCGAGCCGCCCCGCCCCGCCGAACGCCCGGTCCGCTTCTGGCGCTGGCAACAGCACTAACCACCCCGTGAAATACGCTTCCCCCAGTCCGCGACAGGCAACGCCCTATATGGGTCACCAGTGGATTCCGGCAATCCTCGCAAGTGTTTCATTGACTGAGGGTTGTGAGCGTGCCATACTACCCGGAGACGACCCCCCAGTGAGCGGGAACCGACCACCCGCCTGGGGATCCAAGTCGCTGTGAATGCTATGGATGCCCCGCCGTCCAAAGGTTCGGCGGCGACCGATCCCGGCACGATCTTAGGGAGACCGAGTATGGCCACGATCACCAAAAAAGACCTCATCGATCGCATCGCCGAAAAGACCGGCCAGAAGCGCGTGGATGTGAAATCAACCGTTCAGGAATTTCTGGACGAGGTGATCGTCGAACTCGGCAAAGGCAACCGCCTCGAGTTCCGTGATTTCGGCGTCTTCGAAATCCGCAAACGCGAAGCACGAGTCGCACAAAACCCCAAGACTCTCGAACCGGTTCCCGTACCCGCCAAGAATGTCGTGAAGTTCAAAGTCGGGCGACGGATGCAGTCCTCCGTCGATGACACCGATGCCAACACCGCCAACAACTCCAGACCCAAGATCGTGACCAACATCAAAACAGGCTCACAGTCCAAAGCCTGACCCGTCCGTCCCGATCCGTATGATTGATCCCACAATCACGACCGCAGTCCGTCTTTCCAGCCGGGCTGTTGTGGTATTCTGGCCGTTCATTTTTGCCCACAAAACCCTTCTGGTCCCGGAGCACACCCCATGACCACCGCTGCAACCAGCACCAACATCCACGACATCCTCGCCGGCGATGCCGACGACCTGCTCGGCTACTCCTGCACCGGCATCAAGAAGGAACAGATCCACGCGCCCGGACCCGACTTCGTCGATCGCGTCCTCTCCATCACCGACCGACCCGCACCCGTCCTCCGCAACTTCCAGACCATGCTCAACCACGGGCGACTCGCCGGCACCGGCTACATGTCCATCCTCCCCGTGGACCAGGGCATCGAACACTCCGCCGGCGCGAGCTTCGCTCCAAACCCGATCTACTTCGACCCCGAAAAAATCGTCGAACTCGCTTACGAATGCGGATGCAACGCCGTCGCCTCAACACTCGGCGTCCTCGGCTCCAGCGCCCGCAAGTGGGC
>JBICHT010000142.1:0-24423 GCA_043101125.1 Phycisphaerales bacterium JB050
AGCGTCACGATGCCCAAATCCAGCGAGCCGGCGAGCACCGCCTCGGCGACGGTTCGGCTCGCGGCCTCACGCACGGAAAATCGGATGCCCGCGTGCTGCTTGCGGAACTGGCCGACGACCGCGGGCAGCAGATACCCCGTCGCGGTCGCCCCACCGCCGACGGCGATCGAGCCGCGCTCAAGCCCCGCGAGTTGACGAACCGCACGAATGCTTTCTTCGGCTCGCCTCAACACATCCTCGGCGTGCTCCAGGAACACACTGCCAGCCCCAGTCAGTTCAACGCCCTTGGCAGTGCGATGGAACAGTTCCGCGCCGACTTCGGTTTCCAGACGCTTCAGCGCGGCCGAAAGCGCGGGCTGGGTCACCCCGAGGCGCTGGGCGGCACGGGTCATGTGACGCTCATTTGCGATCGCGACGAAGTAGCGGAGCGGGGTGAGTTCCATCGGGACAAAGCGTACCCCGCCGGGAGCGCACGAAAAAGGCCGGGACGATCCTTAGACCGCACCCGACCTCGTGGGGTTGAAGTGATCTGACCGCTCGATCAGCTCCGGGGAGCAAGCTGGGCCATGAGTTCCTGAAGCATCTGTTCGATCCGCTGGTTGGATTCCTCCAGACGGTCCAGACGCTGCTCAACCGTGTCGATGCGCTCCAGGGTCTTGGCATCGGGGGCGTTCCGTCCCAGACCGGCCGAGGGGGGCAGGCTCGGCATCGGAGGCGCACCGGGCACCGCGATAGTTTCGGGGAAGGTCAAGACATAAGGGCGTTCACCCCGCTCACCGCGCCCGATGATGACGCCGCCGCTCTGGCCCTGCAGGCGCTCGACCAGACCACGCTCGACGCCCTCACGCATACGCTGCTCGCTGAGTTTGCGCACCGACTCCTCAAGTTGGCGAGCCGATTCGCGCAGTTGGGTCACGAGTTCTTCAGGGTTCTTGGCGGTCGCCATTTCCTCGGCAATGGCTTCGATCTGAGCGCGCCGCTCGCTGACCTCGGCCCGGAGCCGCTCAGCAGCGGCATTCATTTCAGCCATGCGTTTCGCGTCGCCTTCGATGGCGAAGAACCGCTGGCTGCTGATCCCTTGAGGCTCCTCAAGGTTCCCGAACACATTGCTGCGGTACGGCGCGAGCGTGATGACCTTCTCGATCTCGTCGCCATCGCGAAGGATGCGGATCTTGACTTCCTGACCCGGCTCATACTCGCGCGTGATCCGCCGGATGCTGTCTCCCGTGGCCTCGCCGATCTCTTCGATCTCGATGATGCGATCACCGGGTTTCAGCCCCGCCTTCGAGGCTGGCAGGCCTTCCATGATCTCTTCCACAATGACTTGCTCGCCGTCCTCGGTGGACTCGATGTTCATCGTGATGCCGATCATGCTCTTGGGCTGCAGGCCGGATTCGAATCGCAACGCGGACGGCAGACCGGGCTCGCTGGCGATCGAGAATTCGAAATTGCGGAGGAGATCGGCGGCGATCTCTTCATCGAACTCAAAATCGCCCAGCTCCTCCACCAAGCCCTCGAGATCCTTGCTCAGGAACAGTTCAAGTTCCTCGAGTTCATCGAGTTCATCGGCATTCTTCAGTGCTGGGAACCTACCCACCCAGGTACCGCCGCGGGGTCTGACCTCCGCCAGACGCTGCTTGTATTCCTTCACTTCGTCTTCGGTGGCCGCCCCACTGAGCACCATGACCCCGTTGGCCTCGCCGTTCTTGAGCACGGTGGCGATGACCTTCTCACCGTCTTCCGAGCGAACTTCGAATTTCTCCCAGTCGCCGTTGAGCGTGCGCGTGGAACGCTGCTCACCGTTCACTTTCACGAACACTTGTCCGTCGACCACACGCACCTCGACGATGTTCTTCCCGTCACTGAGGGTGGTGGTCTGGACCGACACGGTCTTCGTTTCGGTCTCCACCTTCGTCTGCTTCGGGGTTGGGGCCTGCTGAGCAACGGCGAGGCCGGAGAACGCGAGCAACGAGGCCGCGGCCAAGGGGAACAGTCCAGTGTGGATGGTCTTGATCATGAGAAACTCCTTTCAGAGCGTGACTTTGCTTTGGAATCCGTCGTTCGGCAGGAATGAGTAAACGACGGGTGGGGACACTCAGAGCGAGAACCCCGTACCGGTGGTTGGAGCGGGCTCGACGGGAACCCCCTCGACCACCGTCGGGCGGGAAATCAGGACCGGGCGGCCCTGCTCATCCTGAGAGACGCGCAACTGAGCGATGTCCGTCAGTTGCACTCGCTCCAAAGAGCGCCGGACGAAGAAAACTTCCTGGCCGCCCCCGTCGAGCGGGGTGCTGCTCACCACGATCGGGGGCAATTCGCTCACAAAGGTGTCGGCGAGCTGCGCGGTTTCGACATAGTTCGACCAGGCGTCTTCCGGGGTCGTGTTTTGTACGAACACCGGCTGCCCGCTCGAATTCATGCCGAAGCCCGCCCGGCTGCCTCCGTTCAGGTTGGTGTTGTGCGTGAGCAACCACGCCATGCACAACGCCGCGGCGAGCGCCCAGCCGCTCCATCGCTGCATCCGTTCCGCGAAAGGCAAGCGGATCGGCTCGGGATCGGGCAGGTCAACGAGTTCGGTGATGGCCAGCTCGTCTTCGACCGCATCGGTCAGCCGGGCGTGCGCCCGCTGCGCCTTGGCCAGACGACCCCAGAGGTTGGGATCGGCATCGGCGAGGCGTTCGAGTTCATGCCAATCGCTCGAACTGGCTTCCGCGTCCACGACGCGACCGATGAGGATGTCGATCCGGTCAGGTTCGTATTCAGGATGTTGGATGTGGTTCGTATCGTTCATGATTCTTCTCCCGCGACAGCGCTGGGATCGGTTGGGCTTTCGAGTTCCTCGCGGAGCATGCGTCGAGCACGGGCCAGACGGGTCTCCACGGTGGTCATGGGCACGCCGAGCGTGTCGGCGATCTGTCGGTAGCTCATCCCGCGGACCGCTCGCAGAAGCAGCGGCTCGCGATAGTGCTCGGGAAGTCTCCTCGCCGCGGCCATGGCTCGTTCGGCCTCCTCCCTCGCACTGAGCCGCTCCGATGCCGGAGCACCCCCCAAGTCACTCCGATACGCCCGATCGCTCACCTGCTCCGCCACGGTTCGGGCGGCGTCATGGCGAACCCGCGTCTTCCGCCCGGCGGTCCGGGCGACATTCACGGCCACCGTCCGCAGCCACGGACGAACCGACGCGGGATCACGCAGTTCACCCGCGCTCCTCACGAAGCGCAGCGCCACCTCGTGCAGGAGATCCTCAAGATCCTCCCGGGCCGGTTTGTGGGCCAGCAGGATCGCGCCGACCCAGCGCCGATGCGCAAGCCACAACTCGCGCAGATCCGCGTGATCAATCCGGGCCGTCTCGGATTCCTGCCCACGATCAGGGGGAGGACGGGTTTGATCGAATCCTGCCATAACCTCCAACCCCATGGGTTATTCGCCCCGACCAAACACGGACGAGCGACCGGCAGACTCAGACGCGCGACCGGCTTCGCCCAGTCATGATTCCGGATCCAACAGGCAAGATTTTGATACCGGGCATTTCCGCAGCGGCTTCAAATCCGGGCCAATCCCACGAGCGGCGTTCACGCTCACTCCAGCGTACGATGCCGCCCTGATGGACCGCATGACCGATCAATACGGAAAACCGATGAGTTTCGGCGACCACCTGGAGGATCTCCGAAAGAGGGTGATCCTCTCCATCCTCGGCCTTATCCCCCTGATTGTTCTGGGGTTTTTCCTTGGCGGCCCGCTCCTTGAAATCCTGGCCCAGCCGGTCATCGAAGCCATGCGGGATGCGGGCGAACCCAGCAGCCTCCTGGCGACCAGTCCGCTGGAATCCTTCATCAGTTACATGAAGGTCTCGCTTGGGGTTGCCCTCGTGCTCGGGCTCCCGTGGGTGTTCTACCAGTTGTGGCTGTTCATCTCGCCGGGTCTGTATTCGAACGAACGCCGGTTCGTGTACTTCCTGATGCCGCTGAGCCTGTTGCTCACGGTTGCCTCCGGCGCGTTCCTCTACAAGGTGCTGCTGCCGATTTCCCTCTACTTCCTGATCCTTTTCGGAAGTAACATCGCGACTTCGCCGGTCGAGACGGGCGAGCTGCCACCTGAGATCACGGTGGCGATGCTCAACGACAACGCCATGCCGGCCCTTGAAAAGGACCCGCCCCTCGCAGACCTCCAGCCCGGCGCTCAATGGTTGAACACCGAACGGAACGAGATCCGCATTTTCCTGGGCGGAGACACGGTCCGGGTGATCCGGCTCCGCTCCGACGGACTGATCGCGCAGGAATACCGCATCGGCGAGTACATCTCGCTGATCTTCTCGCTCGGGATCGTGTTCGCGATCGCGTTCCAGTTGCCGGTGGTGATGCTGCTGCTGTCCTGGGTGGACATCCTCAGACCGAGTGTCCTCACGCCGTACCGGCGTCATGTCGGGTTCGCCTGTGCGGTGCTTGGCATGCTTCTGACACCTCAGGACCCGTGGTCGATGATCCTGCTCGGCTCCGCGCTGTACATGCTCTTCGAGTTCGGCCTGCTGCTGATGAAGTATGTCCCGGCCTCGGTGGTGTCCGGCAAGAAGACCGACGGCAACGAGGAGGCCTGAGCCGTGCGACCGCTGCGCCGCTTCCTATCCACGCGGGCCGCACCCGATCTGCCCAGTGACACCGATGTCGCCATGATGCGCCGTGCGCTGGCCTTGGCCGAAGGCGCCGCGTCGCAGGGTGAAGTCCCGGTCGGCGCGGTGGTCTACGAGACTTCCACCGGTAAGATCCTCGGCGAGGGCGCGAACCGGCGCGAGTGCGATGCCGACCCCTCGGCCCACGCCGAGCACATCGCGATGGTCAGGGCCTGCAAAGCCATCGGCGACTGGCGGCTCAACCACTGCACGCTGGTCGTCACACTCGAACCCTGCCCCATGTGCGCCGGACTGATCGTCAACGCCCGCGTCGGGAGGCTGGTCTACGGCGCAAGCGATCCCAAGGCTGGCGCGACCGGCTCGCTCATGCGCCTCACGGAAGACGCTCGGCTCAACCATCGCGTCACGCCGATCCGGGGCGTGCTCGCCAGCGAATCCTCTGCGATGCTCAAGTCCTTCTTCCGAGCCCGGCGCTCACGCCGAAGCGAGTGAGACGGCGCGCTCGGCCGCCTCGATCACCCGGTCGAGGTCGCTGAAGTCTTCGAGGATGATCGTGACCCCCTCGGCTTCCAAGCGTTCGCGCTTGCCGGGTTCCGCCGCGACACCCACAAAGCCGATCCCCAGTCGCTTCGAGGCCCGCGCGTCCCAGATGCCGTCACCGAAGTAGACCGCGCCGCCGGTGTCGCGCTGGAGCGCGTTGAGCGCGTGCTGGATGATCGCGTAGCGGTGCGGGTGATCGGCGCAGGTGCTGAGGTGGTGTGCCGCGTAGTTCACACCGATCGTTTCGAGTTTGAGTTTCGCGCTCTCGGGCCAGCCGCCGGTGGCCATCGCGACCGCCGCGTCCTCACGCTCCGCCAGCCGATCGAGCACATGGGGCACCCCGGGAACCGGGGCGATCGACCGTTGCAGATCCGCGAGATCAGCCCGCACCATCTCGATGAACCGCTCCTGCGTCGCCCTGACGAGTTGGTCCTCATCGTCGGCATCGCGGTGCCGCTGGATCAACTCGCGCGTGATGGCCTCGTCGGTGGTCTCGTGGTAACTGGCCCAATCGGTCGAGATGCCCGTGACCCCGAGCACTTCCTCGATCGCGCGAGCGAACAGCCGCTCGTCGAGGTCATTGGAGCGGGCGAGGGTGCCGTCGATATCGAACAGGTAGGTGGTCATCGCGGGCAGGGTACCCGCTCGTGGCTCAATGGGCAGCGCCCACCGCTTCTGGGTCCCGGGTGACCCCGATCGAGGCCAGCCTTTCGCGCCGCACTTCTTCGTGCACGCTCCAGTAGTGCTCGAACGAGTCGCGGATGTCGCGCCCCTGCATCGCCTCGATCGCGCCAGCACCGAACCGATCGCGCTTGGCATCGTCGGCGAGGAGATCCACCATCGCGTTCACCCACAGGTCCGTCGCCGAACCCGGCAGCACGAACCCAGACTGGCCGTCGCGCACGATCGACTTCGGCCCGCCTTGATCGCTGACCAGCGCGGGCAATCCGGAGGCCTGCGCCTCCATGACCGCCTGCCCGAGCGTGTCGGTGAGCGAGGGGACCACGAACAGGTCCGACGAGGCGTAGAGCGTGGCCAGTTCCTCACCCTTGCGGAAGCCGAGGAAGTGCGCGCCGTGGTGGGCGAGCGCTTGCTCCATCTGCTTCCGGTACGGCCCGTCGCCGACCACGATCAATCCGGCGTGGATGCCGCGGCTCTCGCAGTGCGAACGAACCTTTTTCCACATCTGCGTGACGATCGGCAGGTTCTTCTCAATACTCACGCGCCCGACATACAGAACCTTCAGTCGCTTCACCGGATCACAACCGACCGGATCGATGCCGAGATCACTCCAGATCGCGCGATTCTCATAGCGGTGCCCGAAGTCTCCCGTGTCGATCCCTGAGGCGAGCGTAACCATCTTGTCCGCGCTGATGCCGACGCGCTGCATCTCCTCATTGAACTGCTCGGAGCGACTAAACACCCGCGAGAAGGTCTTGTAGAAGAACTTCATGTACAACTCGGTCGCCTTCGTGAAGCCGTGGTCGTCAAAGAGCTTGTCGATGTAACTGGGAAAATCGGTGTGGTAGGTTCCGACCAACGGCACGCGCAGCATCTTCGCCGCGATGAACCCGATCACCCCCACGCCACCGGGGGTGGAGACATGAATCACATCCGGTCGCTGCTCCTCGGCCCAGCGCAGCATTCTCATGAACGGCGGGACCACGGCGTCGAGCTGTTCGTACTTGGGCATGGGCATCGCCAGCACCGGCTCGAAGTTCTTGATGTTCGGGTAGTCCGGCACCTCGAAGCGGGTCGAGGTCACCACGGTCAGATCGCGCCCGCTCTCGTGAGCGAGTTTGGCGACATTCTGGATAAAGCGAGACACCCCATTGATATCGCCGAGCGTGTCGGTGAATTGCAGCACCTTCAGCGGCCGGTCGAGCGGGCTTGATCCCTCGTCCGGTGCCGAGTTCGAATGCTCGAGGCGCTCCAGCATGTCACGCTCCTTGTTCTGGTGAAACAGCGAGAACAGGTACGGCACCTGCGCGAGCTGCACAAGAAGATAACTCAGCGCGTGGTCGATCACCTCGCGCCGATCGCCTTTGACCACCGCCCGGGCCGCCCCACCGCGCAACGAGCGGATCAGCGCCGCTCCCAACTCATCGGCAAAGTCTGCCATGCGGTCGTGGTTGCTCACCGGCGCTCCGTCGGCCCAGGTCGCCGGATCGAGGTTCGCCTTCAGATCCGGAAACCGCTCCAGCACCGGGCCGAGTTCGGCTCGCAGCGCATTCAGCAACGGCAACGAGCGAGACCGCTTGCCGCTCAATCGCCCGACGGTCCGACGCTTCGCTTCCGACGCGATCAAGCGAACCTTCGTGGGCCTCGGCATGTCGATGCCCGCAAACCGCACCAGTTTGGAAGCGATGTACCGGCTGCGGGCCGACCCCCTCTCCCTGACACGCCGAGCCGCCCAGTTCGCGGCCACGGTCGAAAGCTGGTGTGCCAGCAACGACGCGTGCCCGCCCACCCCGCCGACCACGCCCTGTGAACGCATCAGGCGGGACAAGAACTCCTCAGTCGCGACCAGTTCCCCCACAGCCTCCAGGCGCGTCAACTTCTGCCCGGACTCGTGTCGGATGCCCGTCCAGGTGCGCCCGATGTTCAGCAGCGCATGATCGTCCGAACCCGCGCTCACCGCCTTGACCCATGGTCGCGACCAGTAGGACCGCAGTCCGTGCTTTCGCTCCAGCCGCTGGGTCGCCGCGGGAGTCAGCCTCTTCAAGTACCGCTCCACAACCGAGCGGTGCGTCACGCTGTGCGCCCCGTTCAGCGTCTCCCACCCCTTGAACAGCAGCACCGCTCGCTCGAGATGCCACTCGGTCAACTTGCCGTTCTGCACATACAGCGGGTGCGCGAACGAGTGCGCCAATCGGTGGATCCGAAGCCAGTCGGCGAAGGCGTACACATCGCCGCGCAGGTTGTAGTCGTCGATCTGGTCGGCGAGGTCCGGCGTCAGCCCCCACACCAGCACATGCACCAGACAGCCGTCTTCGGGGAACTTCACGCTGACTTCCTGACCAACGATCAGATTCTCAAAGCCCCGCTCCACGAGCGACATGACTCCGGCGATCGTGTCGTGGTCCGTGATCGTCACAAGGTCCATACCCCGCGCAATGGCCTGGTCGTACACCTTCTCCGGCGGGGAGTAACTCTCGGGCATGTTCGTCAGAAAACCAACCGCACGGTTCACCGGCTTGTTAGACGCCGAGGAATGACAGTGCAGGTCGATGCGCGTCAGCCCCGAAATGATCTCGTCGATCGACAACTCGGGGGCAGCGATCGGTTGAGGCTTCGCTTCACAAAGCGAAGAACGCTCGGTGCGAGCGCGGGACAACATTGTGGCAGCGACAGAATCCAACATCTCGCGTGCTCCCTGACCGTGGCCCTGTCATGCAGGCCTCGGCTTCCGTGCGTGCGGCAGACCCATTCGGGACGCGGTACCTCCGGGATGACCAACGGTGCGAGCCAACACCCGCGACCGATCAACACAGCAGCCGTCCGGGCCGATTCTGCTCAGCCCACGCTCACCGCAAAGTTCCTTTGATTTCGCAACAACATGTCCCGAAACCTTCGTGATGAGCCGGGAATAGAATAATCCCGCTCGGCATTGACCCTGCTCAGAATGACCAAGTCAGGCGATTAAGTTTTCTTGACCATTTACTCGCAGGATCAACACACAAGCCCAAACCCACGACCGGCCCCCTACCGTGTTCTCCCAACACAAACCCCGCGGCGTCCAACCCACCGCCGCCGCGCTCAACCCCGAAAAGGAGTACTCACATGGCACGCCTGAACATCGTCGACCCCGCCAGCACCTCCGGACGCGTCAAGGAGATCTTTGACGGCCCGCTGAAGGGCAAGCACTTCAACATCTTCAAAGGACTCGCCAACGCCCAGAGCGGGCTCGATGCCTACCTCTCCCTCAACCAGGCCCTGAGCAAGTCCGCCTTCTCAGCCGCGGAGAAGGAAGCCATCGCTCTGATCGTGGGCGAGAAGAACAACTGCGACTACTGCGTCGCCGCCCACACCGCCATCGCCAAGGGCCACGGCCTGAGCGACGAACAGACCGTCAAAATCCGCAAGGGGGAACCCACGGGCGACAGCCGGATCGACGCGATCGTCACCCTGGCCTCCCGCCTCGTAGAAACCAAGGGATTCGTCGAAGAGTCGGACCTCGCTCAGTTCCGCGAAGCCGGCTTTGACGACGGCGCGATCGTGGACCTCATCGTCGCCTACACCCTGAACATCCTGACCAACACCTTCAACCATGTGAATGACACCGAAGTGGACTTTCCAAAGGTGCCCGCTTTGGTCTGACCCGATCTCTACAACCCAAAAACGAAAGCGCCCCGGTGCCTGATGCAGCGGGGCGGTTTCGTTGAAGGCCCCGCGCCAGTGGAGGCATCCGGCGCGGGGCGGACCAGGGAGGGTTCGCACCTGAACTTTCCAATTCGAGTCGCATCGCGGCAAGCCCACAACCCATCTCCCCCACCCTGAGGGGTCCGTTCTTGCGGTTTGGGGTACGCTTCCCATATGGCCACCGCCCACAAACCCCCGTCCACAGGCCCGATTCCTCCGGCGTCCCATATCGCGCTGTATCCCGGCTCGTTCGACCCACCAACCTTCGGACACATCGATGTGATCCAGCGCGGACGCCAGATGTTCGACCGGCTCATCGTGGGCGTGGGGCGAAACCCCGATAAATCGACCCTGTTCACCATCGAAGAGCGGGTTGCCATGCTCCGCACCCTCACCGACCAACTCTGCGCCGACAAACCCGATGGAGCCCCCGTCACCGTCACCCCCTACGAGGGCCTCACCGTCGACGCCGCGAAATCCCTCGGAGCATCCATCCTGCTCCGGGGCGTCCGAAACCTGAACGACATGCAGTACGAAGCCCAGCAGGCCGTCACCAACCGCCAACTCGCCGGACTCGAAACCGCCTTCGTCATGGCCGGGCAAACCTTCGCCTATGTCAGTTCATCTCTGATCCGCCAGGTGACCGCGATGGGCTCGGATCCCTCCGTCCTGTCCTCGATGTGCCCACAACTCGTCATCGATGCACTGCTCGCCAAGAAACGCGAAAATCACGAAGTCCTCCGGCGCACCGGCGGCGGCCCCGGCAACTAACCGTCCTCTATATCGCGTACCACCCAAACCATGGCACTCAATCATCGCGTCATCAGCATCGGCACCCTCGACAAGAACCCGTTCTGGAGCAGGGAAGACGAACCGCGCACCGGGCACACCACCACCGCGCTCATCCGCTCGGGCGATGCGGTCATCCTCGTTGATCCCGGACTCCCCGCCACGATCCTCGGCGCCCGCCTCAAAGAACGAAGCGGGCTCGAACCGCCAGATGTCACCCATGTCTTCCTCACCAGTTTCCACCCCGATTCCCGTCGCGCCATCGAACTCTTCGACGGTGCTCAGTGGCTCATCTCCGAAACCGAACGCGAAGCCGTCGGCGTCCCCCTCGCGCAACAACTCGCCGCGGCTATAGACGAGGGTGAAACCGAACTCGCCGACATGCTCAAACGCGAGGTCGCGCTGCTGCACCGCTTCCAGGTCGCGCCCGACCAGATCGCACCGGGCGTGGACCTCTTCCCGCTGCCCGGGGTCACTCCCGGACTCACAGGGCTGATCCTCTCCCACAAACGCTACACCCTGCTCGTCACCGGCGATGCCGTTCCCACGAGCGAACACCTCGAACACGGCCAGGTGCTCAAGCGGGCCGTGGATGTCGAAACAGCCAAGCAATCGCTCCAGGAGGCCATCGACATCGCCGACCTGTTCATCCCCGGACGCGACGGCCTGCTCGTGAACCCCATGCGAGGCCCGTTCTAACCATCGCCTACACTGATGGCATGAAGCCCACCCACGCCGTCTTCGCTGCCCTGCTGCTCCTGATCGGGCTGGCCTCCGCATCCGCACAGACGCAGACACCTCCCAAGCCCACAAACCAAACCCCACCCGCGCTGACCGTCGGCAAGCGTGTGCTCGCCGTGCAGGTTCGGGCTCAACGCATCTCCACGCTCCTGATCGCGCCCGATGCCGCCGCCTACGCACAAGCCATCGCGCTGTGGTCGCCCGAGCAGCGCTTCCCGGTGCTCATCGACGACGGTACCCCAGGCGCACGCCACGACATCAGCCGGTTCATTCACAGTTACAAGCCCGAGCAGATCCTCTACCTGCCCGCTGGCGGCGATGACCCCGACCCCACAGCCATCGACCGCGCACTCGCCGAGGCGTGGGACGCGGCCGAAGGACAGAGCGCACCCGAACGCTGGAAAGAACTGCAATTCATCCCACCCGGCGTGGTGGTCGCTACACCGGACGATCCGGCGTGGACTGCCGCCCTCGCACTCGGCGCGGATCGTGGCCAGCCGATCATCTGGATCGACAACCCCAACCGACACCTCAACCAAATCGAGTCCGAAGACAGCGCCCGCGCCTGGCGAGCCAAACTCCGAACCCGCATCGAACAACTCGGCTATTCATGGTCAGCAAGCGGCGACGACCTCGAAGCACTGACCCTTTGCCTCTCCTACTCCACAAAGTTCCGCCTCGGTGATCGCATCATGGCGATCACCGACTTCCTCGCTCGCAACGACGACAACACCGCATGGGGCGCGTGCGGCATGATCACCGGCTCCGAAGCCGAAGCCGCGTACGACGCGATGTCCGCGCTCTTCCTCCAACCTCGCTCGGTCTGGATGTTCGACGGATACACCGGCAACTTCGGCGCCGAGTACGCGATCGACCGAGCCGCGGGATCCTTCCGCCAAGCCGGGTTCGACCGCGTCCTCGCTGACCCGCGACCCAACGGCGGACGAGCGACCTGGAGAGCACGCCTGCGCGCCGGCATCGATGCCGGCTTGGTCTTCGTCAATTCAAGCGGTCACGCCAAATGGTTCAACCTCGCCGATCAGCGAGCGTACGGCTCCGACATCCCGTTCCTGCGCCAACCCGCCATGGTGCACTTCATCCACTCCTTCAGCGCACAATTCCCCGGCATCACGGAATCCATCGCCGCACGATGGCTGGACCAGGGCGCGTTCATCTATTACGGCTCCTGCGACGAACCAGGACTCGCGGCGTTCCTCACCCCCGAGCAGGTGACCGGACGCATGCTCATCGGCATCCCCGCGGGTTTCGCCTGTCGCTACGACAGCACAAACATCATCTGGAAACTCAACTACTTCGGGGACCCGCTCTTCACCCTCGCGAACATCCCAGCCCCAGAAGACAAACCCATCGAGATCGACGGAGCCGTCACACTCAAGGACCGCATGGCCACCACACTCCGCGATCAAGACTTCGAAAACGGAGTCGCGGCACTGGTCATGCTCGGACGCCACGAGGATGTCGTGCGCGTCTGCCGCTCACTCGCCGCATCACGCCCCGAAACCCTCACCCCGTCTCTCATCGAAACCGCGCTGCCATCACACCTCTTTGAACGCGAACCCGCAGCACTCGCCAAAGTCTACAACGCACTCCCACCCGACCGAGCCAAGGCCCCCCGCAACACCACCCTCCTCTGGCAGGCGCTGCGACCGGAACTCGACCGTCTGTCCGCCGAGCAAGCCTCGCTGCTCCGCCTCGCGATCCGTTCCGAGAGTGCCGACGATGACGCCGCGGCACTCGCTCCAGCCATGCGCCGCCTCTACGGCGAGGGAGCCGTCAAGTCCATGTACGCGCAGCTCATCAGCGAGGCCGATAACGACCAGATGCGCGATAAACTGATGCGCGCCGCGCCATGATTTTCAGCCCCAGCGCGGTAAACTACATCGCGGTTCGAGGGTTCGCGTCGCCACGCGCCTCGATCCCGCCCTCCCTATATCCCAGCAGACAACAAGAGAAATGAGGAGAGATCTCATGATCCGCAACACTGTTTCCGTCGCCGCACTGCTCGCCTGCGCCGCGTCCGCACTCGCCCTTCCGAACTACAACGGCTTCGAAGTCCAGGTTCGCTCCGGCGCCACCACCGCCTTCAACATCCCCCCGCTCTACTCCATCTCCAACAGCCCGCCCATCATCAACAACAACGGTGATGTCGCCCTGCGCGTCTTCAGCCCAGGCGCCATGAGCGTCTGGTTCGGCAACGCCCAGCACGGCGGCATCGTCTACCAGACCGCCGACACCGAGGCCATCATCAGCAACCTCGACCTCAGCAACTCCGGCCTCATCGTCTGGTCAGAGACTTTCGGGAACAACGCCCCCGGCGTCTGGCAGTACAGCCCCGTCACCGGTGCGTCCTACCGCACCAACCGCCCGCTCGGCACCTCCGCCTGGACCGCCCTTGAGATCGACGACGATGCGAACATCGCGCTGCGCGCCAGCTTCAGCGGCTCCTACGCCTTCGCGACCGTCGACACCAACAACCAGTCCACCTTCTATGCCGAGGCCAACGGCATCGACCCCTCCAGCCCCTGGGACTTCCTCTTCACACCATCCTTCAACAACAGCCAGCAGATCGCCGCCAAACTCCAACTCGTTTCCGGTGGCAACGAGTTCGGGGTGTTCGAGGCGGTTGGATGCTCAACCCTGATCGCCAGCGACACCGGCGCGGTGCCCTCCTCGCCCTACACCGGCTTCCGCAACTCCGGTGACCTCGCCGACGACGGACGCTTCGCCTTCGTCGCCAACCTCGCCTCCGGCGGCACCGGCGTCTTCGTCTCCGACGGCACCACCACCATCGAAATCGCCCGCACCACCACCGAGCCGGACCTGGACTCCATCGAGTCCTTCGCCCCGCGCATCAACAACAACGGCGTCGTCGCCTTCCGCGGCTTCGACGGCTCAGGCAAACGCGCGGTCTTCGTCGGTGACGGCACCGAACTCATCAAGCTCGTGACCAAAGGCGACCAGGTCGAAACCGACCTCGGCATGCTCACCATCGGCCGCCTCGACGGCTCACCCGCCTTCGGCTCGGCCCCCGACATCAACGACGACGGCATGGTCGTGTTCTCCGCCTCCGTCAACGACGGCATCACCGACATCGGCACCGCCATCACCGTCGCCACCGTCTCCGACGAACCCGACTGCCCCGGCGATGTCACCGGCGATGGCGAAACCGACCTCGCCGACCTCAACCTCGTCCTCGCCAACTTCGGCCAAACCACCGCCGAAGGCGACACGAACAACGACGGCGTCGTCGACCTGGCCGACCTCAACGCCGTCCTCGCGGCCTTCGGAACCGGCTGCGACTGAATCGCCGGAACGACCAATCCGAACCTTCACCCAAACGCCGGATCGAGCCGGCGTTTTTGCTTGCCCCCGTCTGACAAAGGTGTACTTTCTTAAAAAGGACATGCTCGCGAGCGGCGCCGCACGGAGCGACCCGTCCGCGCGAGCAACTGTACCCGTCCATGGCGGGAGGGAGACCATCATGAAATGGAAAACGGCAGTCGCGATCAGTTGTGCCAGCGCGTTCATCGGGCAGGCCGCGAACGCTCAGTGCGGCATCCAACTACTTGATTACATCGAAACGAACGGCAACGCCATCGCAGCGGATGCCCTTGGCGGAATCGTTGCCGTTGGGCTGGGCAATAACGGCATCGACTTCGTCGACGCCTCAGACCCCGCTGCCCTTGAACTCTTCAGCACGATCGACCTCGGCATGAACGCCCGGCGCGTCGCGATGGTATCTGGCTATGCCCTGGCATCGGACGGGAACTCAACGCTCCGGATTATCGATCTCAGCAACCCCGGTTCACCATCGCAGGTCGGAATGCTGAGCATCCCCGGCGGCGCATCCTCGAGCCAGAGCGGGCTCGACGCCGAAGGATCGATCGCCGTGCTGTCCTCACCCAACGGGGGCGTTTCGATCGTCGATTTCTCGAACCCGTCGTCTCCATCGGTAATCTCTTCGATCAACCCCGCCGGGTTCTCGCCTCGCGCAGTGGCCGTCTCGGGTACAGTGCTTGCAGTCGCAGACGGCTCAACAGCTCGTCTCTACGACATCTCAGATCCGGCCTTGCCGATTGCTCGCGGTTCGATTTCGTTCGGCTCCAACATCAACGACCTGCTGATTGACGGCGACGAACTTTTCGTGGCGGACTACGGCGGCAGTGTGGTCGACATATCCGACCTCGATAACCCGCTCGTCGTGCCGAGCTCTTATCTCGGGTTCGGACAAGCCGCCATCGCCGGCGACGCCGACCGCCTGTTCGGTTTCGATGAAGAACTGCTCAACCTTGAAATCAGCGTTCCCGACCCCAACATGACAGGGCGAACCAAATTCGGTGTACGCGTCACCAATTTCACTGAACTGCGCGACCTTGCCGCAGCAGATGAGATCGCTTTCCTTGCGGGAGGATCGGCAGGTCTTATCGCGTTCGATACCTCGAATCCCGATAGCGGGCCGAACCTGAGGTCCTACGCGATCTCACAAAGCCCGGAGCCGACAAGCATAGCGGCCACGCCATCGGTACTCGCAGCAGTCAATTACCATTTTACGCCAGGTACGCTCAAATTTTACGATATCAGCAACCCCGCTAACCTCGTCAACCCCTATGTCTCCGGCTGGTCGGACAACAGTTATGTATCCGCCGCTGCAAAGAACGACATCATCTATGCCGCGTACGAAGCGTACGACTTCCCCTCGCAACCCGATGTCGAAGAACCGGGAGTACTGATCATCTCCGCCGCGTCCCCCGGATCCATAAGCGTGATCGACACTCTCGACATCGGCGCTCGCCAACTCCATGTGGATGGAGATGACCTGTACGCACGGGGCGGAAACACCGTATGGCAATACGATCTCACCGACCCCAGCTCACCGGTTCTAGCCGCCAGCGGATCGGTTTCGGGTATTACCGGAGACAAAATGACCGCTTCAAACGGTTACATGATGATCTCCGGGGCTTCGCAGAATGTCATTATTGTTGATATGCAGAACTCCGGCGGACCCTCGCTCGTCTCACAGATCGCCGTCGGGTTCAGTGTCAGCCACATCACGGCGAACGACCACCTCATCGTCGCCTTCGAAGGAGCGAGCGGCTCATCGCAGGTTGCGTTCATTGACTACAGCAACCCTTCGGCACCGATGATCCTGAACACCGGCCCGCTCGGTCAGGAGTTCCCGCGATCTTTGGACTATGTGTTCGGTGTCATCGAGGGCGATGTGCTGTACGCCACTGATTACTTCGGACCGATCCACTGCTACTCGCTGATCAACCCGAACGATCCGGAACTCTTTAGCATGGGCAACGATGCCGAAAACTACCTCGGAACCATAGCGTTCTATAACAACACGATCTTCGCGGGTGGATTCGGCATCAATGTGATCGATCCTCCGAGCTGCATCCCCACCTCCCCCTCCTGCCCCGGCGATGTCACCGGCGATGGCGAAACCGACCTCGCCGACCTCAACCTCGTCCTCGCCAACTTCGGCCAAACCACCTCCGAAGGCGACACCAACAACGACGGTGTCGTCGACCTCGCCGACCTCAACGCCGTCCTCGCCAACTTCGGAACCGGCTGCGACTGAATCGCCGGAACGACCAAACCGAACCTTCACCCAAACGCCGGATCGAGCCGGCGTTTTTGCTTGCCTGAGTCTGATAAGGAAGTACCTTTTCAATCAGGAACTATGTCGCAGAGGGTAGCCCGCACGGAGCGGTCCACCCTCTCGAACAACCAGCACCCGTCCAGGGCGGGGAGGAAGCCATCATGAAATGGGAAAATATGATTATCTGCATTACGGCCACGGCCCTCGCCATCCCCATGACCGTTGCCGCAGGGGGTCCAAATTGCCGGCTTGCATGGTCCCCCTCTATCGGCCCCGGTCTTGGCAGCGCATCTGATTCTGTTCGAGCCATGACCGTCTTCGATGACGGGACGGGACCCGCTGTGTTTGTCGCCGGGACTTTCGAAACCGCGGGCGGAGTGACGGTGAACAATATTGCCAAATGGGACGGTACCAATTGGAGCCCTCTTACCGGCACGAACGGCACCGGCGTTGACGACTGGGTGTACGCGATTGAAGTCTTTGACGACGGAACGGGACCGGCACTGTATGTGGGTGGGTCGTTTGAGACCGCTGGCGGGATCACCGCCAACAGCATCGCCAAATGGGACGGAAGCGATTGGTCTGCGCTCTCCAGCGGCGGCCAGACCGGTGTCTCAAATTCGAGCATTCCGCAGTTCGCACCGGTGTTCACAATGGAGGTCCATAACGACGGAATCGGAGATGTTCTGTATGTCGGCGGTTTATTCACGGATGCGGGGAACCAGACCGTGAACAACATCGCCCGTTGGGACAGATCAACATGGTCGCCTCTCTCCGGTGGCAGTTCGAACGGCACGAACAGCAGCGTACGAACGATCTATTCACACGGATCCAGTCTCTATGTTGGTGGCGCGTTCACCTCCGCTGGAGGGCAGGCGATACAACGAATCGCAAAGTGGAACGGCAACGGATGGGTAGCGATGGGCAGTGGCATCACGGGCCTGTGGGTAAATGCCATCACTGCATTCGACGATGGCAGCGGCCCAAAGATCTTCGCGGCTGGCGATCTGGACGGCCCACCCGTGAAGCAATGGTCCGGTACAGGGTGGGCATCCGTCACCAGCGCCGAAGTCCCCACTCTCTTCGGCTCCGTAGAGACCCTCACGGTTCATAACGACGGAACGGGAGAGGCGCTCTATGTCGCCGGCGACTTCAATGTGCCCGGGAACCTGCTGAGCGGCGAAAACATCGCCAAGTGGGATGGATCAGAGTGGCATCGACTGAACGAGTGCGGAACCATCGGTCCGGATATCGACGATGGCATTCACGCTCTCCTTTCTTCTGGCGATCTCCTCTACGCTGGCGGCGCATCATCCGCACCCGGCCCACAGAATGTATCAGTAGTCCGGGCATGGTTTTGCGAGGAAATCACCTGTCCCGGAGACCCGAACCAAGACGGCGTGGTCGACCTCAGTGACCTGAATCTCGTGTTGGCAAACTTCGGGCAGGAATCACTCTGCGGCGATACCAACGGCGACGGCGTCGTCAACCTCGCCGACCTCAACGCCGTCCTCGCAAGCTTCGGAACCAACTGCAACTGAATCACGCAGTTCAGAATGATTCTCAAGACGCTGAGTCCACTCGGCGTTTTTTTTGTGCTCGGAGTATCACCGCGGGGTGACACACTTCCGGGTTCCTGTACCTGCATGAAGTGCGCGAGAAAACGGGCCGTATATCAGTTGCTCATAGACTTTTATCTTGCCACAGAACCATTCGGCCCCATAATTATGATGCCCTCGCAGGCTCATCAAGACCAACCCTCGTCATAAACCAAGGAATTGCGCATGCCCTCCCGCCGCAATCGTCTCCATGCGCTATCCACCATCCTGCTCACTGCGGGAAGCGCCTCCGTCGCTGGTGCCCAGAATTGTAACCTCGCTGACATCTTCCCGCAGCCACCGAGCTACGACCTGGGCTCCAACCCCAGCGACCTTATCGTCGCCGATTTCAACGGCGATGGAACGCCAGACCTCGCCACATCAAACCGCAACAGCGACGATGTCAGCGTGCTGCTCAACAACGGCGATGGAACATTCGCCTCGCAGACCACATACCCCTGCGGCGATAATCCTTCCAGCGTCGCAGGGGGAGACTTCGACGGCGACGGCGATGCCGATCTCGTCGTTACCAACTACGACGACAGCGACATCAGTGTGCTCTTCGGAAACGGCGATGGAACATTCGCCCCGGAAACACAAATCTCTACACTCATGTTTCCCAGCGACATCGCATCAGGCGATTTCGACGGCGACGGCTTCGATGACCTCGTCGTCACGATCCACAATGAACAACTATTCGGTGTGTTTCTGAGTAACGGCGATGGAACCTTTGCGGACCCGGTGAACTATGTGGTTGATGCCTTCCCGTTCGGCAGCGTGGGGACGGTGCAGGTCGCCGACCTCAATGCCGACGGATCACTCGATATCTTCGTATCGCACAACAGCGGTGTTGAAACCGGATCGGTGCGCTCGTTTTACGGCGATGGCAATGGGGCTTTCGAAGCCGGCCCCTCGATCGTCACCCCCACGGGTCCCGGCGACTTTGCGATCGGCGATCTCGATGCGGACGGCGATCTTGACTTTGCGATCCCGCACGGGAGCCCGTGCGGCCTGATCTACGAAGAAACGCTGACCATCGCGATCAATGACGGAGGTGCGTTCACCACAACCAGCGGGAAGGCGGAAGGACCAGGTCAGGTCACGATTGCCGACATCGATGCCGATGGAGTCAACGATGTGTTCGCCGCGAATGGCTCGCCCTTCAGTGGACCGAACGGTAGTTACGCGATCTTCTACGCCGGAGAGGGAGACGGTTCGGTCGACGCTCCAATCGGTTTCGATCTTATGGGTCCCACGACGCGCGTGGCTGCCGCTGATGTCAATTCTGACGGGATCATCGACTGTCTGGCGATATCGGGGAACACCGTGTTCGTGATGCACGGCCGCACGGGCAACCGCCTTCCAGATGTGCCGCTCCTTTATACATCGACTTCGAACGACGACCCAAGTACGGAAGATCTCGCGCTCGGAGATTTCAACAACGATGGAGCTTTGGACATCGTGTTCGGGGGCTGGTCCAGCCTGGACGGCATCCAACTGGGCGGCCTGCTTCTCAGTAATGGGGGCGAGCACCTGTCGTTCGCAGGGCAAACCGGCGGCCGGGCCGTCGCTGCCGGCGATCTGAACAACGACGGGAACCTGGATCGCGTCGCATCGAAAGCGTTCGGGAACGGGATTGATACGCTTCTGGGGAATGGGGATGGTAGTTTTACAAGCATTCCCGGTCCGTCCACCTCAACTCTCGTTGTGGAACTCGTCCTCGCCGACTTCGACAGCGACGGGAACCTCGATGCCGCCGCGCATGGTTCGAATCAGCAGTCGATTCTCACCTACTTCGGCACCGGTGACGGCAATCTGTCCGCCGGACCTGTTCTGATGACTTCGGCAACTTTGCTCTCGCTCGCATCAGCGGACCTGAACAACGATGGGCACGACGATCTCGTCGCATCGGTTTCGACCGCTGCAGCTCAGGTGTATCTCGCGAACCCCAAAGGCGGCTTCGAGCCCGCCATTGATATCGCCCTCGGATCCAACGCGAGCGACATCGCTCTCGGATTCATCAACGGCGACGAGTGGCTCGATCTGGTCTACGCCGGTCAGCAGGAAGTCGCCGCCCTGATGGGTTCGGGCGACGGCTCATTCGGAGCTCCGGTGAGTACCAGCGTTGAGGGCGACCCGACCAGTATCGCCACCGGAGATCTGAACGACGACGGCTACGCCGATCTCGCGCTCGCCCGCGCCGTTCCCGGCAGAGTGTCGATCTCCCTCGGCGACGGGACCGGAGCATTCGCTGCACCCCTCGCGATGGCTCCGCTGCCTTCCAGCGGAGGCACCGACATCAAGATCGCCGACATGGACGGCAATGGCTCCTTGGCTCTCGTGTACTGCGCGCAGTACAACTCCACCGTCGGGGTCCATCTCAACGCCTGCACCCCCACCCCCTCCTGCCCCGGCGATGTCACCGGCGACGGCGAAACCAACCTCGCCGACCTCAACCTTGTCCTCGCCAACTTCGGCCAAACCACCTCGGACGGCGATACCAACGGCGACGGCGTCGTCGACCTCGCCGACCTCAACGCCGTCCTCGCCAACTTCGGAACCGGGTGCGACTGAGACCGATAACCACTCAAATCTCAACCGATTTCAGAACAAACGGGCCTCTGGCCCGTTTTCTTTTCGCTCCACCGTGACCCGCACCCATCCAGCGATATCCTTGGGGTGGATCCCACCCAAGGAGCAGAAGAGATGAGAACACACACTATGTTCGCCGCCCTGGCCATGACCCTCGTGGCCGGCGGCACGGTTTCGGCACAGACCATCAACGAAGACACCCTCTACCTGGCAAACGACGGAGGAGCGGGCGATCAGCTCGGCTACTCCGTCGGCGCCACACAGGGCATCGCCATCGTCGGCGCGGTCCTCGACGACGACAATGGGTCGAACGCCGGAGCGGCGTACCTCTTCGATGTCATCACCGGACAGCAGACCTTCAAGCTCCTCGCCGACGACGGGTCCGCCCTCGACCAGTTCGGCTGGTCCGTCGGCATCTCCGGCGATATCGCCATCGTCGGCGCACGCTTCGAGGACGCCAACGGAAACGACTCCGGCGCCGCCTACCTCTTCGACGCCACCACCGGCCAGCAACTCTTCAAACTCACCGCGAGCGACGCCGCCGCCGGCGACCAATTCGGCTACGCCGTCGCCATCTTCGGCGACATCGCCATCGTCGGAGCGCCGCTCAACGACGACAACGGCGCCAACTCTGGCTCCGCCTACCTCTTCGATGTCACCACCGGCCAGCAGATTACCAAACTGCTCCCCGCAGACGGCGCCGCGGCTGACCAGTTCGGCGCATCGGTCGGCATCTCCGAGACCCGCGCCATCGTTGGCGCATACACCGATGACGACAACCGTGCCAACTCCGGTTCCGCCTACCTCTTCGATCTCGCCACCAGCACCCAGACCAGCAAACTGAAGCCCTCTGACGGCGCTGCCGGTGACCAGTTCGGCTTCTCCGTCGGCATCGCCGATGGTGTTGCCATCGTCGGGGCACTGCTCAACGATGACAACGGCGCCAACTCCGGCTCCGCGTACCTCTTCGATGCCGACAGCGGCAGCGAAATCGCCAAACTCACCGCAAACGATGCCGCAGCCGGTGACCAGTTCGGCTACTCCGTCGCCATCGGCGGCGGCATCGCCTCCGTCGGGGCACGCTTCGACGACGCCGTAGGCGTGGACTCCGGGTCGGCCTACTTCTTCAACCCCGAAGACGGCACACAGATCAACAAGATCGTCGCCACCGACGCCGGAGCCGGAGACCAATTCGGCTACTCCGTCGCCGCGGGTGTCGGTGCCTCCATCTTCGGTGCCCCGTTCCACGACGACAACGGCGCAAATGCCGGTGCCGCTTACTTCATCGAACTCGAAATCCCTGAGCCCAAAGAACCCTGCCTCGGCGACGCCGACGGTTCGGGCGCGATCGACCTCGCCGACCTCAACCTCGTCCTCGCCAACTTCGGCAACGAGTGCGAAAACCCGCCCGTGGTCGAAGAAGGAAACAAGATCACCGCGACCGACGCCTCCGCCTTCTCCAGCTTCGGCTACGCCATGTCCGCATCCTCCGGGCGACTCCTTGTCGGCGCACGCGGCGAGAGCGAGAACGGAGCCAACGCCGGTGCCGCCTACCTGATCGACACCGCGACCGATGCCCAGATCAAGATCCTTCCCAACGACGGCGAAGTGAGCGACCGATTCGGCAACGCCGTCGCCATCGAGGGCGATTTCGCCGTGGTCGGCGCCGAAGGCGACGACACCGCCGAGAACGGCGACACCTCAGGCTCCGCCTATGTCTTCGATGCCGCGACCGGCAACCAGATCACCAAACTCATCGCCGACGATGGCGAAGCGGGTGACCAACTCGGGTTCGCCGTTGACATCTCAACCGATCGCGCCATCGTCTCCGCACCCTCTTCGAGCGTGAACGGACCGTTCTCCGGAAGCGCGTACATCTTCAATGTCATCACCGGCGAACAGGGCGCCAAACTCGTTCCCGACGACGGCACCGACGAAGACCGCTTCGGCTACAGCGTCGCCCTCTCAGGCAACACCGCACTCGTCGGGGCCCTGTTCGACGATGACCACGGCGAAAACTCCGGCTCGGTCTATGTCTTCGATGCCACCACCGGCGCGCAACTCTTCAAACTCACCGCCAGCGATGCACAGGCCGGTGACCTGTTCGGCTCTGCGGTCCTGATCTCCGGCAACACGGCGATCATCGGCGCGATCGGCCAGAACGAAGCCACCGGAGCCGTCTACCTCTTCGACCTCACCACCGGCGACGAGATCGGAAAACTCACCGCGGACGATGGTGCCGTCGGTGATTCCTTCGGACTCGGACTGGCCATCTCCGGCTCCCGCCTGGTCGTCACCGCTCCGGGTGCCAAGCCCAGCGGCAGCGACTCCGGCGCCGCCTACCTCTTCGACCTCGAATCCATGCAGCAGATCGCCTCGTTCTTCGCCTCCGATGGCGCCGAGGAAGACCTCTTCGGCTACGCCGCGGCGATCGACGGAGACCTCATCGCCATCGGAGCCCGTCTCGATGACGACGCCGGCACCGATTCCGGCTCCGCCTACTACTTCAATATCCTCCCCGGCGAACCATGCCCCGGCGACACCAACGCCGACGGAGCCACCGACCTCGCCGACCTCAACGCCGTCCTCGCGGCCTTCGGACAGGTCTGCCCGAAGTAACCACGACGAGCGCACGCCACGCCTCCCACACCCCGCTCGAATGCGGGGTTTTTTATGCGCCGAGCAGGCTCGAATCCGCCAGCAACACTGAGAGCAGGCATCTCAGAACTTTGTGCGTTTTCGACAACGCGATGGCGCGATCATGTCACCACTTCCGCGGAGTATTGGTTTGGTCCGTCCATTCGGCCGGTTCCCGATCCAACCCCAGGAGGAGAGTTTCGTGATCACACGCCGCCCACACCAGTTCGCCACCATCGCGGCCGTCATCGCCACGAGTTCCGCCCCTTTCGCCTACCCCGGCGATGTCTTCCCCCAACCCGGAGACATCCTCATCAGCGCGAGCGACGAAGACGGGTTCCCCAACCTCTTCTTCATCCACAGCGGCCACCAGGGTGTCATCCAGATCTTCCCGAGCGAATCCGTCCCCGCGATGCAGCTCCCCTCCGCGATCCGAGCCAATGACGCCGCCGCAGAAATCTACGCGCTCGAAGACAAAACCCGCGCGATCGCCTACTACTCCATCAACACCGGCGGCGTCGAAGGCGGACAGACCGATACCCCGCCCATCACCGGATCGCTCGGCTTCGAAACCTTCGGCACACCGATCGTGGCGTTCGAGGACCCGCTCCTCGGTTTCGAAGACCCACTCCTGGGTTTCGGCCCCGGCTACATCAATTTCAACCACCCGCTGATCGCAGACGACCCGTCCTTCGACGGATTCGAAGACCCGCTCCTGGGTTTCGAAGACCCCTTGTTCGGTTTTGAGGATCCGTCTTTCGGGTTCACCGCGAACTCCATCACCCTTGCCTATCCGAACATCGCCAACTCATTTCAACTCAGCGTCACCGGCGCCCCCATCACCCACGCCGCCCCCTACCCCCGCAACTGGTTCATCGACCCCGACGAGATCCCCGCTGGCGCAAGCGCAC
>JBICHT010000143.1:0-7664 GCA_043101125.1 Phycisphaerales bacterium JB050
TCCCACTTCGCGATGTTTTCGGTGTTCGCGACGCGGCCCGCTTGGGTGAATGTGCCGCCGACTTTGTGCGGGGGGCCGGTGCCGTCGTCGTAGACCGCGAACGCCTCGACGCGACCGCCGGGGGCCATGCCGCCGCCGACCGACGACCAGTGTTCACCGTCCCATCGCGCGATGCCCTGGGTTCCGGCGACGCCGTTGAAACTGGGGAAGTCACCACCGATGTAGAGCGCGGGTCCGGTGCCATCGTCGTAGATGAACGAGGCGGCGACGCCGGATGAGCCGGGGATCGGCAGGACCGGGCCGGAACCCGCGATGCCGTGGTTCCACTGGGGCTCGCAATCACCGGCGATCGCCGTGGGCGCGGACACGAGACAGACGATCAGCGCAGCGCGCCACGCGCTTCGGATGGGCTTGAGCATGATGTGGGGTTCTCCTCCCAAGGTTTGATGCGGGAAGGTAAACCTACGCCTCCGTACACCGGTTGCAATGGGAGGTGTTCCGAACAGAACAAAATGGGGACGAAGTCCTGTCACACCTGCGCGAGATCAAGAGTTATCGGCTCCATCGGGTCACGCGGGGCGGGGTAGCGCTGGGGCCGTCGAGGACCGCGAGCAAGTAGCGCAGCGCATCCACGGCGTGGTCGTTGCCGTCCTTGACGGGCGGTGCGTCGGGTTGGTCATCGGGGTAGCGGTAGGCCTCGATGGATTCGATCAGGCGCACGCAGCGACGATGGATGCGCAGGGTCGGTAGGGATGCCGCGGGCGCGAGGCGGGCACGGATGAGGCGTAAACCGTCATCGAGCGCCAGACGCCGACTGCGCACCACCATGCCCATACGGCGGATGGCCTGGGTGTCGGACAACCCGGTCTGGAGACTCCGCTGAGCCGCGGCGGGGTCGACACCGATCCACTGGGGTCGCCAGTTGCGTGCGATGACGCGCTCAAAGTGCTCGGCGAGCACGATGCCCGAGACGCAGTGCTCATCGACGATGGTGACGGTGTTCGCCTCGTCGACCGCCGCGAGCAGCAGCACGGTGGGCGAGCGCAGGCCGAGGTCCATGCCGGCCAGCCAGCGCAAACCGGGGCGGTCTTCGGATGGGTCGGGTGCTTCCGAAACGACATGCCGATCGGCGTCGAACTCGGGCAAGACCGCGCTGCGTCGGCTGGGTTTCTCGCAGAGCATCTCGGCGCGCCAGCTCGCGCGATCAGCGCGTTGCTTCATGGTGCGCGCATCGTCGATGGGCAGGTGCCCGCTGGCGCGTTTCGCCCGCCCGGCGCACTCGGGTTTCAGGACGCAGGAATCGCAGTCGGATTCGGGCGGACAGCGTTCGAGCACATCGATCACGCCCCAGCGGAAGAGCGTGCGGGCGGAGTCTTCGGACTCGACGAGTCGGCGCATCAGCCCGTGCGGGCGGTGCCAGGTACTGAGGGCTTCGATGGTGGCGTGGACGGGCGTGCCGCAATGCTTCGAGCGGGTGACGAACTGGGCGGCCTGCCAGACTTCGGGGTCGAACAGTTCGACTTCGTCGCAGCGGAGTTTCTGGGGACGCGAACCGCGCACGGCGCGTTCGGACTGGGCGAGGATCTCGGCGGTGGAGTTGTTGCTGAGCGTGACGCGCCGATCGGTGAGGTCGCGCACGAGCGGGGCGAGCACCGGGCGGGCGAGCAGGTCGCGCAGGTGCTGGTGCATCCGCGCGGATTGCTGGAGGGAACCACCGAGGATCTTGATCTCGATGCCGGGTTTGAAGGCGAGGTCCAGCGCGGTGGCGAGCGCGGCGTAGAAGGTCTTGCCCGAGCCGCGTGCGCCCCAGACGACGACATCGCGAGGCTCGCGGTCTTCGAAGAAGGCGTGGCGGATGTAGTCGAAGGGCGCAGTGCTTCCGGAGAGCAGAGGGTGTCGCGCCACAACCACACCGAGCGCCGAGGCGATCCAGGCGTGCAGCGCATCATCGGAACCGGGACGGTGCTCGCGCAGCGCGGCGCGAAGAGACTCGGAGATCGGAATGGTCATGGCTTACCTCCGGAAGGATCGGTGAGGGAGAGGAAGGTGTCGCCCGCGAGGCGGAGGACACGCTCGAGGGTGTGCTGGAGTTCGGGCGCGACCTGCTCACGCTGCGGCGGCGGGCTCGGCGCGGCGGCGTGGTCCACCTTGAGTTTGAGCGTGTCGAGGCACAACTTGAGAACCGGCGCTGGCAGCGGCTCATCGGTGGTGAGCGCGACGAGGAGTTTCTCGGAGGCGAGCGCGCGAGCGCGAGCGAGGTTGAGGGCGGTTGTCGATTCGCTTTCGGGGATGGTGGGGATGGGCAGTTCGTGGAGGGGCTTGGTCGTGGTGGTGAGGTTCGGCATATGGAGACTCTTTCAGAGTGATAACTGGCGTGGTGGAGTCGGCGTGGCCTGCGCTTCGCTTCGACCTCGCCGCCCGTCGTTCTCTATCCATGCGTGTACGCCACCGGCCTCGCGCTGATCGTGCGACAAGCGATGTGGAGTTGCGTGCTCAGCGGCGCATCCGTGTAGCGTCGGGTGGCGCGGCTTGCGCCTGACCAGAGCGACAGTTCGGTGCGCAGGAACTGGTGGTCCGCGATCGGCAGAGCGTGCAGACGCGGTTCCAGCGTCGAGGGTTGGGCCAGACGCCAGCGCGCGATGCCGACATGCTCAAACGCATCGAGCAGGCGCTGGTGGCGGGCGGCGGGTGGCAGGTCGTGGGCGGTCATGCCGGCGCGCTCGAAGATCGGCGAGATCCGCCCCATCGCGCTGACGGCCTCGGTGCGCGCCGTCAGAGGAGATGCGAGATAGGCCTCGATGAGGCACCGGGCGACGCCCATCGATCGGTGGGCGGGCGCGACGATCACGCGCGAGATGCAGCGGACCTCGGCGGTGAGACGCTGGGCATCGTCGCGTCGGTCGCCGGTCTGGTATCGCCCGGGCCAGGCCAGAGCGCGCCAGCGTCCGTTGAGTGTGGGCAGGCTCAGCGCGAGCACACCGACGAGTTCGCCTGTTGCGCGTTCCGTGCAGCGCAGGACCTTGGCGATGGTCGCGGGTGCGCCGGGGCGATAGTGCAGGGCGGAAAGAGCCGCCAGATCGGCGCGAGTGCCCGTCGAGATGGAGTAGATCGACTCGAAAGACTCCGGCGCGCGGGTGTCGCTGGTGATCTGCGCTTCGCCCAGCGCGGAGAGACGGACGATCTTGGCCGGGCGGAGTTGAGCGATGGCCGCGCTGCGATGGCTGGTGATGACGGCGCGGATGTTGAGGTCGCGCCGCTCTTCGAGCCAGCGTCGGATGCAGCGGGCTATAGCGCGGGCGCACGGTTCGTCCACGCGTGCGCCGAGTTCGTCGATCGAGAGCAGGACCGGCGTGTTCCGAGCCAGTCGCTCGGCGCGCTGCATGGCCAGTGCCAGGAGCAGGCGTTCACGCTGGCCATCGCTGAGCGTGGAAGCCCGCGCGGTGATGGCGGATGCATCGGCGAGTCCGACCCGGGCGAGGCGGTCGAGGGCGCGTTCGACGGAGCGCGCCCGTCCGCCGAGCAGTTCCAGACAGCAGCGCGAACCGGGGCGCAGGTTCGCGGGGTCCACGACCGAGGCGGGCATGGGCAGGTGCGACTCGACGAACGCGCGATGCATGTCGGCGCGCAGCGTGGACTTTCCACTGCCGCTTGGTCCGGTGAGCACCGTGAGCGAACCCGGCGCGAGGTCGAGTGGGAGCAGCGCTCGGTCGCGGCGCGGCAGGTCATCGAGGGTGATGCCGAGGCTCGACGCGGCGTCACAGGAAAGACGAGTGGGCGCGGGGACATCGGGCGCGCTTCGCGCGATGGTGAGGATCGTGTGCATATTTCTGGCTTTCGGTGAAAGGTGGGTGGAGTGTGGTCTGGGGAGGGGGAGAGAGGGGGAGAGGGAGTGCGAGGTCAGGCGGTTCCGGCGGACTGGTGCTGGGTGAACTCGTCGAAGAGCACATCAACGACCGCGATCTCGCGTCGCACGGCGTGCTCGGTCAGGGCGAGGCGTCGGGCGATGTCTCGGATGGTGTGCCCGCAGAGGAAGTACAGCGTGGCGACCAGGCGTCGGCGATCGGGCCAGGTGTCACGCGCCCCGGCGACGAAGGCGTAGCGCGGCTCGATGATGCGGGCGATGGCACGCCGATAGCGGCGCGCGATCACCCGAGGATGCTCCCCGCTGGCGAGGGCGATCTCGTTCAGGCTTCGCCCGTCCTCGAAGATGGCGGCGATGATGCCGCGATCCCGGGCCGGGGCATGCCTCGCCAGAGCGAGGATAGCCTCCACGACGGGCCTGGGCTGCCTCCGACGGAGGTCGAAGGCGATGGAGAGGTCGATCGGGCCGTTACTCTCGGAGTTTACCCGCTTGGAATACTGGCCGATTCTCTCGATCATATGGCAGTTTTCGGGTACGCTGTGTGTGATCTGAACCATGGGCATCCTCCCGTGTTTGATTTTGAGTAAACTCAGGATCAGCACAGTGTGCCTCGGTCTAACGATCGCGCCAACCACTTTGTTTGGGTTTTGCTAGTATCTCCGGAAGATTGCCGCACGAAACCGGAGATGCGCGCCGTCCGGGCCTGGTTGTCCCCACACCGTCCCGAATTCCCTGGTATTCACCATGACTTCGACACCCACCACATCCGCTCACGACCACCCCGACCGATCGGCCTCCCTGCTCGGCCAGCGCCTGCGCGAGGCTCGTACCGTCGCGGGCATGACGCTCCACCAACTCGCCGAACGCACCGGGTGCACCAAGGGCTACCTGTCACAGATCGAGAACGGCAAGCGCGAGACCGCGCCGTCGCGCGCGCTGCTGGAGAAGTTCGAGGTGGCCCTCGGGCTTGCGGAAGGAACACTCACGACCGTCGCGGACTGGCTGGCCACACCCGAACCGGTGAAACGCCAGATGGAGCGGATGCGCCACTCGCAGACCCAGGCGAAAGCCGCGGCGAACATGCTGCGCGCGATGGTGGGCACGGGCGCGCTTGACGAGGCGTTCCGCTCGGGTGAACTGCACACGCTGGTTCGGCGCCTGTCGGACGCTTCGGATGATCCGACCGAGACGGACGAAACGCGACCCAGCGCATCGCTCCGCGCGCTGACCGGGCTGGAGCGCGTGCGCGTGCTGACGGCGCAGGTCCCGGTGATCAATAAGGTGGCCGCGGGCTACCCGACGGAGTTCACCGACCTGGGCTACCCCGCCAGGATCGCCGACGAATATGTCAGCGTGCCGGGCATGACCGACCCGGACGCGTTCGCGGCCCGGGTGTGCGGCGAGTCGATGCTTCCCGATTACCGAGAGGGCGACCTGGTGGTCTTCTCCCCCCTGGCCGACACAACACCGGGGAGCGACTGCTTCGTCCGCCTGGAACGCGACGACGAGACGACCTTCAAGCGGGTGTTCTTCGAGACCGGCGAAGACGGATCGGAAATGATCCGCCTGCAGCCCCTGAACCCCCAGTTCGCCCCCAAGGTTGTGGATCGCGAGGCGGTGTCGGGGATGTACAAGGCGGTCTTTGTGGTTCGGGCGGTGGGGTAGGTCTGATAATCAGGCTTTGGTCCGGGATTGTGTGACACTGAAGTGTCATAGGAATTGCCTTATGAACACTTATCGCAAAAAGTGTTCATAAGGAGTCACCGGCCAAAGCCGCAACCGCGTCTATGTCTGCCGCGGGTTGCTCGAACTCATCGGCTCGGACGACCTGCTGGCCGATTGACGGCAAACACACGCCTCCGCGCAAAATGAACGCCCGCTCATCAAGCGGTCATCTTGGGTTGAAGAAGTGGCTTTAGGGTTGTGAGTGTTCGGTTGGTTGGCGTGCCTGCCCACTCTGGGTGGATCGCTCGACCAGCCAGCTTCAACGACACCTCTTCAAGGAGAACCCATGTCTACTGTCATCACCGGATTGTTCGAAAACGCTCCCCAGGCCTCGGCCGCGATCGCCACGCTGGAGCGCAAGGGCGTTTCCTCTCGCGAGATCAGTCTCATCGTCGGCGAGGACTACAAGAAAGAATCCTTCGCCATCGAGGACAGTTCCAAACTTCCCGAAGGCGCAGCGATCGGTGCCGGAACCGGCGGCGCGATCGGCGCCCTGGTCGCCGGGCTGACGAGCGTCGGCGCAGTGGCCACAGGCGGCGTCGGACTGGTCGCCGCGGGTCCGCTCGTGGCCGCCCTCGCGGGTGCCGGAGCCGGCGCGGCGGCCGGCGGTGCGGTCGGCGCGAGCATCGGCGCGTTCGTGCCCGAGAACGAAGTCAAGTACTACGAAGACGCGCTCGAGAAGGGCCATGTGCTGGTCGGCGTCGAGTACAACGACGACTCGGACCGCAAGAAGATGATCAAGGAAACCTTCGACAAGTTTGATGCCGAACGCGTCTCGACCGCGTAACGCGACCACGCTTCACGATGTTGACCCTCCGCCGCGGGTGCCTGTTTCGACGGGTGCCCGCGGCGGTTGTTTTGCGCTAGCGTGTGAATGTCGAACTGATCGGTGTGGGTGTTCCGGAGTGAACGGTGTATGTGAACCGCATTTCGGAGCCGTCTTTGTATGCCACGACCAGGGTGATGATCGATTCACCATCGCCTTGCTCGATGGTCACCGATGCCGATCGGTAGTCGGTGTCGCTGCCCCAGGCAACCAGAGTTTCGTTCAGCACGGCAATGTACTGATCGAGCATCTGCGGATTCGGTTCGAAGGTGAGCGCGGACTTCGGGACAAGGTGCTCAGTGCCAGAGGCATCGAAGATGCGGTAGGACTCGCTGTCGTCGTGAATCTCGCTGTGGGCATTGAGCACGACGCGCGGCGGCATGTACTGCGCGAACTCGGAGCCATCACCGGCGGGAAACATGGCGTAGAGGAATCGGTCGGAGACCGGACCACCGCTGGACGCGTTCCAGGTGGAGGTCGTGGCGTTTCGCAGACCGGGAATGATGAACACGAACAGGACGGCCACACTGAGGAAGAACACGACACACAGGATGAGGAGAATGCGATTCATGATGCTACGACCATCCCCGCATCCGCCTGAGATCTTCGATCGTCAGCCAACTACTCGCGCGAGGAGAAAAGGAGAATTAAAACCGGTGCGTCGCCGACAGGGTCTGGCCGTCGGGGGTCGTGAACTGGGCCAGCAGGAGCAGGCGGCTGGACTGGGAGACCGATTCCGGCACGCCGCGCAGGGAGAGGCGGTAGGTGCGGGTCACGCGATCGTAGGGTTCGGCGTTGGCGGCGGGGTCGGTCAGGTCCACCTGCCAGCGCTCCAGTTGGATGGGCGAGCCGCCCGAGGATTCATCGTCGCGATAGAGTTGGAAGGAGATCACGCCGAGCGCCTTCACGGGGTCGCGATGGGTGTCGAAGAGTTCGAAGTGGGCATCGATGCGCGGGTCACCATCGACGGGGTCGGTGACGAAGCGCGTCAGCGGGTGGATGCGCAGGGTTTCCGGCGCGAACGGGTTGATGTAGCGAACGGTCACCCCGGTGCTGGTTCGCGCGGTGCTGGGACCGGAGATCGCGCCCGACGGGAGCGTGGAGGTCGAAAGCACCGGGTCGGGGTCGAGCCCCTTGATGGCCGGGCCACCCGAGCAGGCGCCCAGGAGGACGGTGGATGCGAGCAGGAGGACGGTGGCTGGGGTCGTGTGACGCATGGGGGGAGTGTATCGGGGATTCGGGCGGGAGAAG
>JBICHT010000144.1:0-21268 GCA_043101125.1 Phycisphaerales bacterium JB050
CCAAGGGCGAAGTCAAGGTTGTGGAAGCGGCGAATGTTGCCAAAAGCGACTCCTGCTGCTCGTCGAAGACCGAAGTGGCTGTGGTCGAGGCTTCGGCCAAGACCGAGTGTGCTGAGGGTGAGAGCTGCTGCTCTTCCAAGGGCGAAGTCAAGGTTGTGGAAGCGGCGAATGTTGCCAAAAGCGACTCCTGCTGCTCGTCGAAGAGTGAGGCCGCGGTTGTCGAGGCCTCGAATGTCGAGAAGACCGAATGCTCCAAGGGTGACTCCTGCTGCGGCGGCGACGCGAAGACCCTTGCTGCGTCACTGAGCATCAGCAATGTGCAGAGCGACTGCTGCGCTTCGCAGACCACCGTGGCCGTCAAGCCCGTCGCCGCGATCGGTGACTCGTGCTGCTCGAGCAAGTCCGTCAGCAATGTCGCGGCGCTCCAGTGTGGCTCGAAGAACGCTCCGGTCCGGATCGTGGCCAGCTCGACCCCGATCGTGATGCCCGCCATGTTCTTCCAAGCGGTCAGCATGAAGAATGTTGAAATGACCGAGCCCGGCTGCTGCCGCTCGGAGGGTGACAACGCCACCGGCCTGTCCTGCTGCGACGGCATCGCGGAAGACGGCTCTGAGAAGGCCTGCTGCGACAAGGGTATCGCGACCATCCCCGCCTCGAATGTCGAGAAGAGCGAGTGCACCGAGGGTGACTCCTGCTGCTCCAAGGGCGACGCGAAGGTCGTCGAGGCGAGCAACATCGAGAAGACTGCCTGCACCGAAGGCGAGTCCTGCTGCAAGCAGGGCGCCGAGGTCATCGAGGCCTCGAATGTGGAAAAGAGCGATTGCTCGGAAAACTGCGGCGACAGCTGCGGTGACAAGACCGAGTGCTGCGGCAAGTGCGAAGAAGTCGCCAGCAACTGATCGGGTGACCGATTGATCGAAATTCGGCAACGCCGCGGGTCCACTCGCGGCGTTGTTGCTTTTTGGGGGCTGTGCCGGGAAGCGATGGTCGAGATACGATCCCGCATATGACGACCTACCTCTGCAAGAGTGAACCGGACACTTACTCGTACGCGGACCTCGTGCGCGAGAAGGAGACCGTGTGGGATGGCGTGGCCAACCCGCAGGCGTGCATCCACATCCGTGCGATCAAGAAGGGCGACGAGATCCTGATTTATCACACCGGTGGTGAGAAGCGCATCGCCGGGCTTGCGGTCGCGACGAGCGATCCGTATCCCGACCCGAAGCGTCCGGACCTGACGGCCAAGGGCGATGTGAAGTTTCCGGTGTTCGACATCAAGCCGGTGAAGGAAGCGACGAAGACCGTGACGCTCAAGGACATCAAGGCCGACGAGCGGTTCGCGGACTTCGTGCTGGTGAAGCAGAGCCGGCTGAGCGTGATGCCCGTGCCGAAGAAGATCGACACGGCGCTACGCAAGCTCGCGGGTCTGTGAGCGATCAGCCGAGGATGTTGAAGTCCGGGACCGGCACTTCGTCGTTGAAGTAGTGCAGGATCCAGGAGAGTTGCTCGGTGCGGTAGAGGTCGGTGAAGGCATCGACCGCTTCGGCCCAGTAGCGCGTGCCCTTGCCGGCTTCGAGTTCAAGCAGCGCGCGCTCGGCGGCGTCTTCGCCGATCTGGTCGCGATAGGGGCGGATGCTGGTCATCGCGTCGAAACTGTCGATAACCGCGAAGAAGCGCGGGCCGAGCGGGATCTCTTCCTCGGCGATGCCGTCGGGGTAGCCGCGTCCGTCCCAGCGCTCGTGGTGGTGGCGGACGAGGGCGAGGATGTGCTCGTCGGTCTCGCCCATGCGCGTGAGGCGTTCGTGGCCGAGGGTGGTGTGCGTCTTGATGACCTCGAACTCTTCCTCGGTGAGACGGGAGGGCTTGGTGAGAATGTCATCGGGGATGTCGATCTTGCCGACATCGTGGAGTGCCGCGGCGATGCAGAGGCGCTCGATGAGCGGCTTCTCCAGCTTGGCGTGCTCGGCCATGGCGCGGGTGTAGAGCACCACACGCCAGGTGTGGGCGGCGGTCGAGCGGTCTTTCATCTCGATGGTTCGGACCAGGGACTGGATGATGTCGGGGTCCATGGGGGGATGATAGATCAGGGCGAGCGGCGCAGGGTCGCCCGCTGGAGGGAACTGGGCGGGAAGAGGTTGACGGGCGGTACTCCGCCGGTGTCGCCTGTGATCGAGGCCGGTTCGGCCGGTGTGGTCAGGATCTCGCAGGTCATCTGGTCTGCTTCAGGACTCAGGCGGTAGCAGGTGGTCAATCGAACGCCCTCGATCTCGAACTGGCTGTAGAGCGCGCCGTCGAGCATAGTGGTGTCCAGCACGATGGAGTTCTGCTCGTCGATGGCGTAGCGGCCCGAGGGGGCATCGATCACGATGAGTTCGTAGGGGCGGATCTGTTGGCGATCGCCCTCGCCGTAGGTGATGGTCCAGGTGTAGTGGTCGGTTTGGTCGCCGACCGGCTCGATCTCAAGGGTCATCGGGAAATCGAAGGTTGTGCCGTCGGGGCGGTGGTTGGTGGCGGTGCCGGACCAGGTGCCGAGCCAGGCGTGGAGCGGGTCGGTGGGTGCGGGCGGGGCTGCGGGCGTGGAGGTTGAAGCGCAGCCTGCGCCGAATGCTGCGAGCGACAGGGCGAGCGGCAGACCGAGCGACGGGGCGAGCGGTTTCATGCTGTGTCTCCTGCTCTGCGGATCGCCAGCACGCTCATGTCGTCGTCCTGTGCGTTGGCGCCCGACCGTGCATCGACCTCGCGGAGGATGGCTTCGCATGCATCGCGTGCGGGGCGATCGGGATTCTCGCGGACGAGTCGCTCGATCAGCGCATCGACGGTGTCGGTGCCGAGGAGTTCGCCAGTTGAAGCGTGTCGTGCTTCGGAGAGGCCGTCGCTGTAGCAGATGATCCAGGAGTGCGATTCGAGGGGCGATTCGATCGATTCGTAGTCGCGGTGCTCGATGATCCCGAGCGGCATGCCACTGGCTTCGATGCGCTCGGTCTCGTCTTTCGAGCGGATGATGAGCGGGGCGGGGTGGCCGGCGTTGCAAAGGCGGGCGGTGCCGTTGGCGGTCAGTTCGATCCACACGCCGGTGGCGAACAGGCCAGGTTCGGTGGATTCGAGCATGACGGAGGAAGCACGGCTCATCGCGGCTGCTGGGGAGTTGTCGGGTGAGGAGAGTGTGGTCGCGCGGGCGGAGCCCTTGAGCAGGGCCATGACGACACCGGCTTTCACGCCGTGGCCCGAGACATCCATGAGCAGGGCGTTGAGCGAGCCGGAGGGGCTTTCGAAACAGTCGATGAGGTCGCCGCCCATCTCGCCGCTGGCGCGACTGATGCCCGCGATGTCCCAGCCGTTCCACGACCGGTCGATCGGCGGCACGAGCACGCGATGGATCTCGCCGGCGAGCGCGATCTCGGTTTCGAGCTGCGTGCGGCGCTTGCCCTCGGTGTTCACGAAATAGTTGAAGCAGAAGTATCCGGCGACGAGCGACGCGACGAGGAGCGTGCCCTCGATGGCGGGGATCGGGGACTGCACCCCGGGGTAGAGCCAGAAGCCGTGCTCGGTGTGGAGCCAGGCGCTGACCATGCCGCCGACGGGCAGGAAGATGTTCAGAGCGATCGCGGCGATCAGCCATTTCCTGCTGACGGTGAAGGCAAGCACCCAGCAGACGGCACAGAGGCCGCCGATGATCGCCCAGAGGACCATGCCCGCGACGCCGCCGATGTCGAGGGGCTGGCTCTGGTCATGGTGTGCGGCGTAGCGCGAGACGGAGATGAGCCACATCGGCGCGAAAAGGAAGAAGACCGCGCTGAGCAGGAGCACGCGGGAGCGGGACTGCAGCAGGCGGATGTAGTCGCGCTCGTGGCCGAAAGCCTTGGGGGCGCGGGATGGGGCGTGGCGGGGCATGGGGGCAGGATACCCACAGTGGGCTCTGGTCCCAGTGGATTCGACGGATCACATCCCGCCGCAGCCGCCCGTAAAGCCGGTAGTGCCCAGTCCCGGTTCGATGTCCGGGGCTTTGCCGGGGCCGGCGGGTGCGCTGGCTTCGGACTTGCCGATCAGGCGCCGGAATGTTTCGTAGCTCTCGCGGTCCTTGCCGATGAGCTGCTCGACCTGGATGTCGGCGTGGTAGCTGGAGCGGACCATCGGGCCGCTCTCGACGACCTTCCAGCCGAGGTCCATGCCGACCTCGCGATACCACTCGAACTGCTCGGGGGTGACCCAGCGGTCGATTGGGTGGTGGTTGGGGGTGGGCTGTTGGTACTGGCCGATGGTGAGGATGTCGGTCTGGGCGCGCTTCTGGACATCGCGCATGAGCGTGACGACCTCGTCGTCCTTCTCGCCGATGCCGACCATGATGCCGGTCTTGGTGACCAGCCCGGCTTCCTTGCAGCGCTTGAGCAGTTCGACGGACTGCTCGAACTTGGCCTGCGGGCGGACGGCGGGGTAGCAGCGGGGGACGGTCTCGAGGTTGTGGTTGAGGATCTCGGGGGCGGCGTCGATGACGAGCTGTAGCGCGTCCCAGTCGCCCTTGAAGTCGGGGATGAGCACCTCGATGGACATGTCCGGGCAGGCCCGGCGGGACTCCAGGATGGTGTCGGCCCAGATCTGCGCGCCGCCATCGGGCTGGTCGTCGCGATCGACGCTGGTGATGACGACATGGTTGAGTTTCATCAGGGCCAGCGAGGCGGCGACGCGCCGGGGCTCATCGGGGTCGATGGGGTTGGGTTTGCCGGTTTTGATGTTGCAGAAGCCGCAGGCGCGGGTGCAGGTGTCGCCGAGGATCATGATGGTGGCGACGCCGCGAGCCCAGCATTCGCCCATGTTCGGGCAGTTGGCCTCTTCGCAGACGGTGTGGAGTCGGTGCTCTTTGAGGTTCTTGCGGAGTTCGTGGTACTCCGGGCCGCCTGGCATCTTGGCGCGGAGCCATTTGGGCTTGCGCTTGAGGGCGAGCTGTTGTTTGACATCCTGGCCGCCGTCGGCGGTGCGGTTGTTGAGGATCATCCCGGAGAGGGAGAGGAGGGACTTGTTGTCCCGCTTCATGGGGTCGCCGCCGAGGGGGCGGGGGTGGCGTGCGAGGGTCCGCTGGAGGGCGGGGTCCATCGGGGTGCCGGTGGAAGCGGGATCGGTGGTCTGGAGGGGTGCCATTGGACGGGGAGTATAGCCCCCGGCCCGGGTTTCTTCGCTGATTCGGGGGTGGCGTGTGCGTGTTTGGATGTCCGGGTGAACCCTCGGCGAGGGCATGGCGTACGCACGGCATTGGGTTGGTCCGTCGCGCAGAATATGCCGATGCGTCGTGTGTGGCGGGTCGCTCCGATAAAGGCGTGGCTCTGGATGGGAGAAATCCGGTCTTTGGGCTGAAGCGGCTGATCCGGTATGGCGATGAGGGCCGATATGCGACGATGGCGCTGCGGCGTCGGGGGGAGAGAAACGCACGATGCACGGAATCGGTGTTTCATTAGAATGCAGGCAACCCTGAGGCCGAGGCCTTGGGACGAGGAAAGGTGTCCGGTGCTTGAGTTCGCATCACCGCTATGCGGGGTGCAGGGGCCGGGATGGATGAATCGAAGGAGAGGTTCGTGAGCAGCGAAGCCGGATACGACAACCCGAGCCAGCGTCGATACCAGGACGCACCGCGCTCCCGGACCGCCCGCAAGGCGGCGATCGCCTTCGGCGTGCTCGCCCTGAGCGCGCTTGCGGGTGGGTGCATGAACGATACCGATGCGTGGCTGTGGGACCCCTCGGTCACGGGTCGCTGGGAGCACACGCCGACGATTGTGCCGGTGCTGGAGCGGATCGACATCATTGAGTCGGCGTCGATGGACGCGGTGCAGGTGTCGGAAGTGCGTCCGGAGGATCTCCAGGTCTCAGCGACGCAATACCGCGTCGGTCCGGGCGATGTGCTGATTATTCGGATCTTCGACTACTTCGCTCTTGGCGAGCAATATGCGGATGAATTTGTGGTCGATGCGGTTGGTGAACTGCGTTTGCCGCTCATCCCAGAGCCCGTGCGGGTTGCGGGTATGAGTGCCAGGCAGATCGAAGCGGCGATCGGGCAGGCCGCGATCGATGCGGGCATCCTGACCGAGCCGGAAGTGACCGTGAGTGTGCGGGGGCAACTTGACCAGACCTATCGCATCTTCGGTGCGATCCAGCGCCCTGGGATTGCTCAGATCAGCAAGCCGGATTTCCGTTTGCTCGACGCGGTGATCGATGCCGGCGGCGTCAGCCCGGTCATCAAGAATATCTATGTGATCCGGCAGGTTCGGACGGAATCGGCTCCTGTTGGCGGGTCTTCCCAGCCAGCGCAGCCGATCGCGCCCCCGGCCGACGATCCCGAGGACATCCTCGACCTGATCGATGACATCACTGGCGAAGGCGCGGTGGACCCCGGGATGCTCGGAACGGGCCCGAATGTTCGGCGCTTGCCCGACACACGCCTGGAGCGATCCGGTGAGTCGAGCCTGGTTGATGATCTCCTGGCCGGCGCGTACGAGGATGATTCCTCGGTTGTCGCTGCCGGTGACTTGGTCAGCCCCGCGGCGTTCTCACAGGACGGCGAGGCCAGCGAGAATCGCGAACCGGAACCGGCCATCGACCTCGATGGGAGCACAAAGTTCCGACCGACCCCGGTTGGGAGCAGTGCTGATGCTGGCACGGGCGAGGAGACGGGCGAGAACGGGTCCGGCACCGGATCGGCGGTTTCGAGTTCTGTCGGACGGTGGGTCTTTGAGGACGGGCGTTGGGTGCGGAAAACGCCGAGCCGTTCCATCAATCAGCAGGGCCTGCCTGAGGGTGATGACCCGATGGCAGATCCCGGGTACAGCGTGACGCAGCGTGTGATCCGTGTTCCGGTGGCGCCGCTGATCGACGGTGACGCTCGATACAACATCGTGATTCGTCCGGGTGACATTATCTCGGTCCGCAGTCCGGATGTTGGGCAGGTGTACATCGGCGGACCGGGGATCAGCCGTCCTGGCGTGTACTCGCTGAACGGGCAGACCACGGTCACGCTTCTGCGAGGGATCATCGCGGCGGGGAATTTCTCGGCGATCGGTATCCCCGAGCGTGTGGACCTGACCCGCATGGTGGGCGACAACCGTCAGGCGACGATCCGGCTGAATGTTCGGGCGATCGCCAACGGGACGGCCCCGGACATCGTCTTGAAGCCGGACGATATGCTGAACTTCGGTACGAACTTCTGGGCGACACCGATGGCGGTGGTCCGGGGTGGATTCCGGTCTTCGTATGGATTCGGCTTCCTGCTGGACCGAAACTTTGGTAACGATGTGTTCGGTGCTCCCCCGACGAACCAGTTCGGTCAGTGATCGCTCACTGGGCTCATCGTCCTCGCGAGGGTCGGGTGCTCAGCGAACAAAGCCCGGTTGGTCGTCGTAAGGCCTGTTCGTTCTCATGCCTCGTCTTAGCGGGAACCAGGTTTGTTTGAGGGGGCGATTGCCTGTTGTCATGACGCCGAAGCAGACCAACACCGAATACGCGAGACCGCGGGGCCAGACAGCCGCCGTGGCGTGTCGCGTTTGGTCTTCGCCGATCGTCGCTCGAATCGGGCGGAAGGATCCGGTGGCGCTCGCGGCGGTGGGCGTTCTGCTGGCCGGTCTGGTCTGGGTGTACTGGATGTGGGTTGTGCGCCAGTTTGGGCCGAACGGGTTTAGTGCCCGGTACTTTGAGGACTGGGGGCATGCGTTCGCGATCCCTGTGATTTCGGGGATTTATGTATGGATCAACCGCCATTTGATCCGGTGGGATCGGTCGTGCGTGTATTGGCCGGGGATCTCGCTCGTGCTGTTGGGCACGGTGATGTATTCGTTTTTCCTGCTGAACATCGCGCTTGCGAACCACATGCTGCAGGGGTTCTCGATGATCCTGACCGTCAGCGGGCTAGTCTTGCTGCTGGTTGGTCCTCATGTGTTCCGGCAACTGCTCTTCCCGATTGGTTTTCTCGGGTTCGCGGTCACGATCTCTGAACTGATCATGAACCAGATCACGGAGAAGTTGCAGGATCTCGCGGCGGTGGGTTCCGAGGTGCTGCTTCGGATGCTGCAGTTCGATGTGACCCGGCTTGGGAACCAGTTGACGGTGTTCAACTCTGCCGGCGAGGGTTACCCCTTGGAAGTGGCCGAGGCATGCTCGGGTATGCGGATGGTCGTGGCGTTTGTGGCGTTGGCGGTCGCGGTTGGTTTCTTCTCGTGTCGGCAGTGGTGGCACCGAGTGGCGGTGGTGCTGTTGGCGGTGCCGGTGGCGGTGTTCATGAACATCGTGCGGGTGGCGGTGCTGGCCGGTATCACACTGGTGAATCCTGATTTCTCGGTTGGTGGAGCGCACACCCTGATCGGCACGCTATTGCTGGTTCCCGCGTTTCTGCTGTTTATGTTCTGTGTCTGGCTGCTCAAGAAGATCACGCCGGATGTAACGGCGAACGAGGGCGAACAAGTGGGGGCGGCATGAGGATCCTGCGAGATCAGAGAGGTGCGGCGTTGCTGTTCCATCCTGCCGTGGTCGTTCCGGCGGCGGTGTTCGCGATCGCTGCGGGTTCGCTGGGTTGGTACATCCATTCGAACGGACTTCGGATCACCAAGTTGCCGGTTTATCCGAAGGATAACTTGCAGCTGCGTGCGATCCCAAACGAGCTCCCGCCAAGCGGCGAACCCAGATGGGTGCGCGTGGGGCAGGATCGTCAGATGGGGGCTGAGGAGATCGTGGCGTTGGGGTCTGACAACATGATCTCCAGGATCTACCAGCGGGCCGATACCATCGGCTCCGCTCACCCGGTGGCCTTTGAGCTCCACGCGGTGTACTACACCGGCATGATCGATACGGTTCCGCATGTTCCTGAGCGGTGTATGGTGGCTGGTGGTGGTGAGATGATGAGTGGGCCGACAGTTGTTCCGGTGCCGCTGGATCTGACCGAGTCCACCGGGGTCTTGCGCGAGGAGCGCGAGGACGGAGAGGTTCGCTACTCGGATCGTTCGGAGGTGAGTTTTCAGCGGGTTTCTCTGCCTCGGGGTATCGAGAACCTTGCGATGACGGTCAGTTCGTTCGAGGTGCTCGGGTCGGATCAGAGGGTCTGGGCCGGGTATTTTTTCATCGCCAACGGGGGGGTGGTGGCCTCGGCGAGTGGTGTGCGTGGGCTGGCGTATCAACTGGATTCGGATTACGCCTATTACGCCAAGGTTCAGTTTTCGAGTTTGAGCGTGGATTCGGCGGAGGGGCTTGCTCAGCTTGCCGCCGATGCGCTTGAGGATTTGCTTCCCGAGATCATGCGATGCGTCCCCGACTGGGACGAGGTGGAAGCGGGCACCTGGGATTTTACGGATTACTCTCGTCAGACGGATTAAGCAGAACTCCGGAAGGAACATTGGAGCATGGCTTCCAAAGTCAATACCAAGTTTGTCGTGATACTCGTCGGTGCTTTGCTTGCTCTGGCGATAGGAGTAGGGGGGCTCGCGGCGTACTCGTTGCGGATGAGTGGCGAGCGGAACATCGCGGCAGGCGATCGGCTCATGGTGCAGGCCGAGGAAGCGCGTGCCCAGGGCGACCAGGAAGCGGAACTCCAATTGGTTGGTGAAGCCGCGGGGCAGTACGGACGAGCGGTCAGCAAGGATCGCACCCGTCGGGAGTGGCTCCTGAAGCTGAGAGACGCGCTGCTCTTGACGGTCCCGGATACGGGAGTCGAGTACGAGAAGAAGTACACGCAAACTTACCTTGGTGTGCTTGATCAGCTTGCATCCCTCGATCCGACGAACGGATATTTCCAGCACGCGTTTGTTGAAGCCAGAGAAGAGTTGGCGCGTGTGAGTAGTGGGCCGAATTCGTTGCTGCAGCTCGAAAGCGACATCGATCGACGGGTTCGTTCTCTGGACGCCAATTCTCCGATGGCGATCCGGCTGAACGCACTCCGTGGTTTAGCGCGCACCGACCGTGCCGGGCTCGAGAAAGTGGACCAAGATGAGCGGGATGAAGCCCGGCAGTGGATGCAGCGCTACTACGATGAATTTCTGGCCGATACAGAAGCTTTCACCGCGACACCCGTCGAAAGCGTATCCGCCGATGCCTTCGTCAAAGGTGCGCACGAGGATCACAAGCGGATCGCGCTCGGGCTGATCAGAGCGGAGATCAACGAACACCAGATCGCTCAGAACGAAGGGCGTGCTCAGGATGCCCGCCAGTTTTTGATGAAGGCGGAGGATATCGTCGCGGAGATTCTGGCCGAGAACCCGGATTACGCAAAGGACGCCAGGTTCCAGGATTTCGCGATCAGAATTCCCCTGGTCATGTCTACGATCGAGTTTTCCAATCCGGTCCGTCAGCGAGAAGCAAGGGAACTGGTTCTCGCGAATTCGAAGGAAAAGGTTTTCGAGGCTCTGGCGGCAACCGATGCGGAAGATCTGCCGCTCCCAGAAGTATTCCGGTTTACGGGCTGGTACACGGATGGGGTGTCCCGTGATCGATTCGCCCGGGAAGTTAAACGGGTGCTCGACGATGACTCGAGTTCCCCTCACCGGTTGTTTATGGCCGGTCGGATTCTTTCTCAGATTGGTCATCAGCAGGATGCCCTTGAAGTCTTCGATCGCATCCTCACCATGCCGAAACCTCGACTCAGTCTGGCGGGTGTGTTGCTGCCGGATCGTCGGCTCGCGTCGATGACCGAGCAGGCTCGGATATATCTCGATCTGCGGCGCGCCGCGATCGCCGCGGGGGATCAGGCGAAAGCGGAGGAGTATCTCAATGCCGCGATCGCGGCTCGCGACCGCCTCGCCGAGGAATCCGGCACGGCGTCCCGTGCGCAGTTGCTTCTGACTGATGCGAACATCGCCATCGCCCAGAATCAGACGAAGCAGGCGATTCGGCTGCTCGAGGAATTCCGCAAGGATTACAACGAAACACCCGAAATTCTCGCGGACCTCGCGAACCAACTCCTTCGGGACGGGAACCGCGGAGAGGCTCGCCAGATCCTTGAGCAATTGGTCGCGAGGGGTCGGGTGAATCCGGCAGGCGCTATGGTGCTCGCGGAACTCTATCGCGAGGACGGTGAACTCGACCGGGCCTTGGAGATGCTCCAGAACGAAGCGAGTCGTTCTTCAACGCCTGAAGCGTTCGCGGATGCGATTGCCCTGAGCCAGCAGTTAATCGACATCCGAGCCGGGAAAGATATTTCGGACCCGCTGCTCGCAGCGGTCGTTCGTACCAACGATGCGCTCGCGCGTCGGGATATCGATGGCGCGACACGTATTCTCGATCGTCTGGTCGCGAGACAACCCGAGGCCGCCTCTGATGTGCGGGTAGTGATGCTCCGTGCACAGATCGACGCGGTCAGCGGGAGGAAGGATGCCGCGATTGCCCGGCTCGAGCGTGCGCTCGCCGCGAACCCTGAGAATAGCGAACTGAAAAATTTGCTAGGGACACTGAGCACGGATAACCCCGTCGAGCACCGGTTGGCGATGATCGAGGCGTCCGATGCTTCCGAGGCGGTCAAGGCGCTGCGGAAGTACGAGCTGTTGAGGTCCGCCGGTCGTCACGACGAGGCGTTGGCGGAGTTGGACACGCTCGAGCGTCTGGATCCGACTCACCCTGTAGTTCTTGATGCTCGCTTTGCGGACGCGGTCGGTCGCGAAGACTTCGCCAGGGCTGAACGCATCGTCGGCCGAGCGGAAGAGGCGAATGCCGACGGAGTGGACGGCCTACTCTATCGCGGGCGTTTGCAAGCGGCTCGGGGAGAATTGGCATCTGCTGTTCGTACACTCCGCACCGCGGTTGAACTCGTTCCTTCGAGCATCGAGATCCGTCGCTACCTCGGGCGAGTGCTCCTGCAGTCCGGGCAGGTCGATGAGGGACTGGATTACCTTCGTAGCGCGTATGTAGATCGAAAAGACAATCTGGTCATCCTCTCTGAGTATGTGCAGATCCTCCGTCAACTCGGGCGTGTGAACGAAGCTCGCGCGCTGCTGGATCCGGGGGACGACCCGACGGCCCCGGCGCGTCAGAGTCGCATGTTTACGAACATCTGGCTCACGCTCGAGGCGCAGAGTGGCAACACGACGAGAGCGATCGAAGAGCGTCGAACCTATTTCCGAGCCGACCTGATGTCTGGTGCGCTCGATACAAGCGAGGAGGCCCGTGCGAACGCGGTGGGGCTGATCGAGCTTCTGATCTCGGGAGAACATGTCGATGAGGCGCAGCGGGTGCTTGATCAGGCACGCACCGTTCTGTCGACCTCACAGATCGCGATCGCCGAGGCTGGCCTTGCGGTGGCGCGTGCGAAGAGTATCACTGATCCGCAGGAGTCCCAGCAGGCGATCGAAGCCACGATATCGGCACTGCAACAAAGCGCTCTGAGCGAATCGGCTCGGACCGATTCGCCCGGACCGTTGATGGAAGCGGCCCGATTCGCGTTCAGGGTTGGCGGCTTCGAACAGGCCATGGGGATTCTGCGCAGTGCGGCGGAATACGAATCCGGAACTTCCCGAGATGTCAGCAGGGAGATCGCCGGGCGATTGGCTCAGCGTGCGGCACAATTGGACAACGAGGCCAACGCTCTGCTGGCGCAGGCGCAACAACGCGAACTGTCAGACCCGCTGGCTGCCGAGGGTTTGCGCGAGCGAGCCGCACAGACCATGGGGCGTGCGGAAGCATCTCGCGAGGAAGCGGCTGATGTCTACGCGAACTTGCTGTCCTCTGGCGCAGATGACGACGATTTCTCGATCGCGCTCTCGCTGGCCGAATTGTTGATTCAGACCGAGCAACTCGATCGTGCGAGCACGATTGTTTCACAGGTTCGCGAAGCGAAATCCAATAACCTGAACGCGACACTACTGGCGGCGCAGATCGCCAGCCGCAAGGGAGATCGGACCGAGGCCATCCGTCTGTTCAACCAGGCGGTTGAACGGAATTCGACGAATTACCTCGCGTTCTACCAGCGGGCGCTTTACCTCAGCGAGGACAGTTCTCGTCGGACTGATGTGCTCGCCGACCTTCGTCGTGTAAATGAACTCAGACCGAGTTTCACCGATGGATGGTTGCTCCGTTTCCATGTGACGATGCAGTCCGGAGATTCGAACGCGGCGTTCGCGGTTCTTCGGAATGGGATCAGCACGGTTCCGGCGATCTCGGGAACTCTCACTCAGCGACTGGTCCAGGAACTCCTGCGTGCTGGGCGTGACGCGGAAGCTCAGACTGTTGCTTCTGAGAGAGCCGACGAGAATCCTGACAGTTTGTATTGGCAGTACACCACGGGGCTGCTCGCAAAGCAGCGCGGTGCGATGGGCGATGCGGCTCGATACTTCACACGAGTGTTCGAGCACCCCGAAGTAGTGGCGGATCCTGATCAGCAAGGGCAAGCCGCGATGCTCCTTCTGGACGCGAAACTCCGGGCCGGTCAGTCGGTTTCGGCATCCCAACTCGGCACGCTTCTTCCGATGATCGAGCGACTCGGTTTTGAAGGCGCGACCGGTGTGTCTCGGGCCATGCTCCTCGCCCGTGCGTTCGCCGCGATCCCGGCTGAACGGTCTCGCGCGGGGGGGTATATCCAGAAGGCCTATCTTGAGGCCGTTCGTGAGGACGGCGAAGCCACTGCCACGCAAAAATTGCGGGCTTGGTTCCAGGATCTCCCACTGATCGTTGGGGGGACGAGACAGGCGTACGACTATGTGGCGGGTCTCGAGCAGTCCATCCGGAACCAGATGCAGCAGAATCCGGGCTCGGATATCACGAACCCGCTTTACCTGCGTGTCCTCGCGCTCCAGGCTGGTCAGGTTCGTGGGGATTCTCCGTCGGACCTGATCGCGCGGGGGCAGGAGTTGCTTGTCGAGGCGGAGAACGATCCGATTGCGCAATTCGAGATCAAGAAGGGGTTGTCGACCTTCTATTACACGGTCGACGATATCGAATCTGCGACGCAGTACGGCAAGGACGCGTTGGCCATCAATGCCAACGACCTCGAACTCCTGAACAATGTGGCGTACTTCCTTGCGAAGTACCTCAACCGCCCGACCGAGGCCCTGCCCTTTGCCGATCGGGCCGTCCAGTTGGCCCCTGAAAACCCGGATGTGCTCGACACGGTGGGTGTCGTGTACATGCTCAACGGGGAGGCGGACCGGGCGGTCCCACTCTTCGAGAACGCCTTGCAATTCGCAAGTTCTCAAGAACAGCGGCTGACCACGAGCATCCACTACGCTGAGGCTTTGCTGCAGCAGGGCAATGAGGCGATGGCCCGGCAGTACATCGAGGACGCGGAGAGGCTTCTCCCGGTCGTCACAGAGAGTGCCGGGGCAACCTACGGTCCCGAGTTGGAGCGGGTCAAAGGGCTCCTTGAAACGAGGTGACCCATGAATGTCCGCATCCCGTTACATTGCATCTACCTCGTCCGGACCCTACGCAACGGACCCGGAATCGAGGGTTGTTCACGAAGGCATGGCGATCAGCCGTTGATTAGCCGATAGAAAACCCGACTTCGAACCCGCCGCGCGAGGCGTTCGCCGGAAGACACGATCCATGCAAAGCCCCGATAACCAAAGCAATCCGAACGCGAACCCGACGCAGAGTGCCGCGGCGGTCGCTTTAGACCCGCTTCGCCTGCTCCGAACCTACTATCCATGGCTGGTGGGTGCGGTCATCATCGGTGGTGTGATCGGGGTCGCACTCTACATCGCGCTCAATACATTGATGCCTCGGTATCGTTCGACCGCGATCTACCAGACGCAACCCGTATTCAGCATCGACCGGCTCAGCAACATCGCCAGCAACGCGGCCGGCGAAGAATCTGAGGTCTTCATGCAGACCCAGGTGTTCCTCCTCAAATCAGAGAGGCTGCTGGGATACGCGCTGGAAGAGCCGAGTGTCCAAGACACAGGTTGGTACAAAAAATATTTAAGCAATGGCTCGTTCGACAAGGTCGAGGCGCTGGACGATCTGAAGGACCATGTCAGCGCACGGGTGCTTCCCGATACCGCACTCTTCAGTGTGACGGTGAGCATGCCGAACACCAACGACGCCGCCACGATCGCCAAAGCAATCTGCGCAGTCTACGAAACGGATTACGACAATGTGCGTACCAATGATGTCTCCGCGATCCGTCGGAACATCGAATCGCAGATCAAGGTGTTGCGCGATACGCAGCGCAAACACCTGAAGACGATGGAAAACATCCTCAAAGATAATAAACTCGAATCCACGAATATTACAGAAAGTAATTATTACCGGCGTCTCTCTATTCTTCAGGCAGAACTGGTCCCCCTGCGTGCCGAACTGGCCTCCAACCGGCGGCAACTCGATGTCTACGAAGCGATGAACGATCAGGAAGGCACCCCGGTCTATCCGGAGACCATCCGCGACGCGGCCCGCCAGAGTCCGGTCGCGCAACAACTCGAAAGCCAGATCGAGATCCAGCGAGCAACTCTCGAGGCGATCCGCGCCGAAACAGGCGCGAATTCACAAGCGGTGACCAAGGCCGAGAGCCGGCTTGCGGCCTTTGAAAACCGCTATCAGGAAGTGGTCCAACTCAAGATGAAAGAGACCCTGCAGAGCATTGTCCAGCAGTATCGCCAGGCGATCGCCGCGGCAGAGTCCACGGAGACGATCCTTCTGAAGGAGTCCGAGACAGCAACCAACAAACTGAATGAAATCACGCAGAATCTCAAGACATACGCCGAAACCGAAGCCGAACTCGAAATCGTGCTTGACCAGATCAGCAATGCGCAGCAGCGTTTGGACGAAGTCAGCATGATCGGCGATGTCGGTTCGCGTATCCGGCTGGTTCAGCCCGCTACCCCTGCGGATATCAAGTCGTTCCCGAAGGTCGTCCCGGTTGTCGTCGGCGTGGTCTTCCTCTTTACCGGGTGTGTCGCGGGCTTCATCGTGGTCAAGGAACTCCGCGAGCAGCGGGTTCGTACGCCACGCGACATCGCGTTGATCCCGAGGACTCGGGTGCTCGGGATTCTTCCCGAGCTGTCGATGGATCCCGCCGAGCCGGATGCTGTGGAAACCGCGGTCACCGACGAGCCGTTCGGGGCGATCGCCGAGTCAGCACGCCAGCTTCGCACGGCGATCTTCAAGGCTTGCGACGCTCGTGGTCACAAGACCATCCTGTTCACCTCCGGCATGCCCGGCAGCGGCGCGACAACGGTTGTCTGCAATACCGCCGCGGCGGCGAGCAGCGTCGAAAGCCGCGTGCTTGTCATCGATGCGAACCTCCGTCGTCCTGGCGTTACCCGTATCTTCAAGTTACAGGATGGACCGGGTTTGTCCGAGGTCATCCGCGGGGAGAACAAACTCGCCGATGCGGTTCAGGATTCCGGGCGTGGGTTCGATGTCCTCAGCGCGGGCGCGCGACGCGGTCACGAGTACGACAAGTTCAACACCATGGTGATGCAGCAGATCCTCGAGGAGGCGAAGTCGCTGTATGACCTCGTACTGATTGACACCCCGCCGGCGATCGTCGCCGCCGATGCCCTCTCGCTTGCGGCGAAGGTCGATGCATCGGTCTTGATCTGTCGTGCGTACTCGGAGAAGCGCGGTCTGATCCAGCGACTCCGCAACCAGCTCGCAGACGCCAAGAGCGACTTCCTGGGCGTGGTCGTGAACGGCGTGCGTGCCGCCGCAGGTGGATACATGAAGGCGAACTTCAAGGCCTCCATGAGTTACCAGCAGGATTACAACGACGCTGCCTGAGTCATCGCGCCCGCTCGCGTTGCACGGATCGAGTGTATGCACACCCAGTCGAACGCTAACCCGTGGCCGGCGGAATCCCAACCACGGGTGCTCGTCACGGGGGGGGCGGGCTTTATCGGGTCACACCTTGTCGATGAGGTGCTCAAACGCTGGGCGAGCGCCGATGTCACCGTCGTGGATGATCTGTCCACCGGTCGCCTCTCGAATCTTCATTCCGCGCATGAGACTGTCAGGCGTTCCGGGGCTACTCTTCGCGTTCTCCAGCAGTCCGTGCAAGACTCAATCAGTACTTTGGCCAACGAGCCTCCCTTTGACCTGATTGTTCACCTTGCTGCAGCGGTTGGCGTCCAGCGCGTGTTGAATGATCCGATCCGTTGCATCGAGACCAATGTCGACGCCACGGCGCAGTTGCTCCGATACGCCCTGGAACACGGCAAGCCCGTGACGCTCATCGCGTCGTCATCGGAGGTTTACGGGAAATCACCGTGCTCGTTATTCCGGGAGGATGGCGACTGTGTCTATGGTCCGACGATCTCGCCGCGCTGGTCGTACGGGGCTTCGAAGGCTATCGATGAATACTTGGCCATTGCGTATCACGAGAAGCACGGTTTACCCACCGTGATTGTCCGGTTGTTCAACACCGTCGGCCCTCGCCAGGTGGGGGACTATGGCATGGTGCTTCCGCGTTTCATCCGGGCTGCCATGGCTGGAGAACCGATCACGGTCTTCGGCGACGGGTCCCAGAGCCGGTGTTTCTGTGATGTTCGGGATGTGGTCCCCGCGTTGCTCCAACTGGCCGAGCGCGCTGCCGCAGACATGAAGGGGATGTGCGGGAGGGTGGTGAACCTGGGATCAGACCAGCCGATCACGATTCTGGAACTCGCGCAGAGCATCAGGGACCAACTCGGTTCGAGCAGTGCGATCGAGTGCGTCCCGTACGAAGAGGCCCTGGGACCGGGCTTTGAAGATCTGGCTCAGCGTCGTCCCTCGCTGGATCGTCTCCGCTCCTTGATCGACTTTGAGCCCAAATGCTCGCTCCGCAAGACCGTGCAAGACATCGCAAATGCGTTACGCTTATCTGACGCAGCCGGAGAGGTGGGGGCGCGATGAGCGGATTTGCAATGTTGGGAAGTGCAGCTGGCACCATCGCCCCGGAAGCGGCAGAGGCTGTGCCGACACAGTCTCTGCTGGAGATCTTCAATTCCTACATTTTCGTATTCCTGATCTCTTTCGTGGTGACGGTCTCTGTGACGCCGTTGCTCCGGCGCCTCGCGATCATCAATGGGATCGTGGATTCGCCCAGTGACCATCGCAAGTCCCACAAGTTGCCTGTGGCGTACCTCGGCGGGGTCGGCGTGTACATCGGTGTGCTCGCGGGCATCGCATTCTCCTACATCGCCTACGCGATGCTGCCCGAATCGATCTTCGGATTCCATGAATCGCAGTTCCTCGACCCCGATGTGCAGAACGAGGGCTTCCGCCTGGTTCCGCTCTCGATTATTCTCGGGATGACTCTCATCGCGGTAACCGGGCTGATTGATGATGTGGTTGGTCTCGATCCGCGATTGAAGATTGTGGGACAGCTCCTGGCCGCCGCCGCCTTGGCGATGCAGGATGTTGGCACCAAGGTTGCGTCCGGTGTGATGACGCCCATCGGTCGCCTGGTGGGCAACGAAGAACTCCTGTACTACATCCCATTGCCCACCGATATCCCGATCCTCGCGCCGACCGGATCCATCGAGATCGATGTTGTGTATTGGGTGGGCACGGCGATCATCGCGGTTTTCGTGCTCGGCGCGTGCAATGCCTCAAACCTGATCGATGGTCTGGACGGGCTGCTGTCAGGGGTGACGGCCATTGCCACGGCTGGCCTGCTGGTGATGGCTCTGTTGTTGGCTCAGTCTGATGACGGCAGTCTCGATGCCGCCCGCATCGTGATCGCGCTCGCGCTTTTGGGTGGGTGCCTCGGATTCCTGCCGCACAATTTCAATCCGGCGACAATCTTTCTGGGAGACTGTGGGTCGCTGCTGCTGGGTTATCTCTCGATCGTGCTGGTGTTGTCTATGGGCGATACAGGGCGGACGCACCTGGTGGTCGCCGGGTTGATCATCTACGCCATCCCGATCATCGATACCGCGTTGGCGATCGTACGCCGCAAACTCGCAGGCAAACCGCTCTCGGTCGCCGACGACCAACACCTGCATCACCAACTCAAGCGGGCATTTGGAGTAAAGAGAGCGGTGCTCACCCTGTACGGCCTCGGTGTCATCTTCGCCGGGCTCGGCGTCTGGTTGAGCGAAGGACGCGTTCGAGTGGTGTTCACGATCGCGATCGTCTTCGCCTCGTTCATCGGGGTCACCGCGGTCAAGATCGCCCGCAGGCAGGCCATCGAGGAAGACACCGTCCGCCGATTCAGTCCCGCGAGTGCCAAGCCAACGGCGGTACCGGGGACGAAACCGGGCGAACGCTCGGAGGGAACCGGCACCGAAGCCGCATCCGCCTGAGGTGCTGATTTAGCGAGCGAGCCGGCGCGAGAGCAGGAACGCCATCTCGAGCGCCTGCTGATAGTTCAGGCGTGGGTCGCAGGGGCTCGCGTAGTTCTTTTCGAGGTCGTTTTCGGTGACACCTGAGCCGCCCCCGATGCACTCGGTGACATCCTCCCCGGTCAGTTCGAAGTGAACCCCGCCCAGGTAGGTGCCGACGCGATCGTGCGCATCACACGCCGCTTCGATCTCCGACAGGATGTCATCGAAACGACGGGTCTTGATGTCGTTGGGGCCGACCGTGACGGTGTTGCCGTGCATCGGGTCACAAATCCAGAGCACCTTCCGCCCGGAGTCGGCGACTGCCTCGAGAATCGGTTGGAGTTTGTTTTCGATCTGGTTAGCGCCCATGCGGTGGATCAGAACGACCTTGCCCGGTTGATCAGTAGGATTGATGAGCTTGAGCATCTCGACGATTTCGCTCGGATCGGCCTTCGGGCCGACCTTCACGCCGACCGGGTTGCGCACACCCCGGAAGAATTCGATGTGTGCCCCATCGAGCGCACGGGTGCGTTCCCCGATCCAGGGCAGGTGGGTCGTCAGGTTCCACCAACCGGGCTTCCGGGGCACCTGCCGGGTCTGAGCGCTCTCGTACCAGAGGTTCAAGCCCTCGTGGCTGGTAAAGAACTCAACCCGTGACAGTTCATCCACGCTGGAATCGCCTAACGCTTCCATGAAGCGCAGTGCCTCAGCGAGTTGATCGGTCATCCGCTTGTACTCGGCGCGCAGCGATGGGCGCAGCCGAGCGTGGTTCAGGAAGCCCAAGTCCCAGTTCTCAGGGTGGTGCAGGTCGGCGAAGCCACCGTCGAGCAGCGACCGGATGAAGTTCAGCGTGACCGCCGCGTGCTGGTAGCCACGCACAAGCAGGTGCGGGTTCGGTGTGCGCGATTCTTCATTGAACTCCACGCGGTTGACCAGATCGCCGTAGTAACTGGGGAGTTGCACGCCGTTGCGCTTCTCAACCGGATTGGAGCGAGGCTTCGCGTACTGCCCAGCGAAGCGTCCGACCCGGATGACCGGCTTCTTCAGGCCGTGCACCATGACCAAGGACATCTGCAGCAGGATCTTCAGTTTCGCGGCGATGATCTCGCTGCGACAATCATCAAGCGTCTCGGCGCAGTCGCCGCCCTGCAGCAGGAATCGCTTGCCTTCCTGGGCCTCGGCCAACAGAGTCGTCAACCGCTCGACCTCGCCCGAGGTGACCAGCGGTGGGAACGCCTTGAGTTTGTCGAGCGATCGCGCGAGAGCCGCACCGTCCGGGTAGATGATCGGCTGACCGCTCGGGCGGTCGTTCCAACTCAGAGGATGCCAGTCGCTCGGGGTGTGCATATCAGGCAGGGGGCGTGCGGGTTCAGCCTCGTCGGAGGCGAAGTTTGGTGGTCTGTGGCGGGTGGGCATGGTGGGAACCGCTAGGCGATTGGAGGGTGCAGCGAGATAAGAGAAGAAGGATACACCGTCATCGAAGCATCGGCCGATCCGCAAACCGACCCGAGTGGACAAGCCCAAGCGGCGCACAAGGATCGGCGGTGACCGTGAAAGAGCGCGAATTCTGCCTTGTAGTCGAGTTCGTGCTCGAAAATCTACGGATTTTTCATGGTTTCGCACCCGATAACCGTGCCGTCCGCAAAGTTTTATTGATTTGCCCGAATTTCCCAGTCGATACCTCACGCACGAGCGGGAATTTGAGCTCCGAGCAGCATGCGTCGCTGCACAACGGCACTCTCGCTCATGGCCGGGCGGCGGATCCCGGATCCGCGCGGCTGAAAGTGTCACGGCATGCTCGGGCGCAACGCTCAGCAGCAGGAATCAAGGGAGATTGTCCAATGGCAACCACCACCAAGCGCACGACGAAACGCGCGACCCGTAAACCGGCCACCAAAAAGGCCACCACACGCAAGCCCACCTCCAAGCGGAGCACCACCAAGAAGGCGACCGCTCGTAAGTCGACCGCGAAGAAGTCCACCGCGCGTAAGCCCGCTGCGAAGAAGCGCGTGACCAACAAAGCGACCGCTCGCAAGTCGACCGCGAAGAAGTCCACCGCCCGCAAGCCCGCGGCG
>JBICHT010000145.1:0-10095 GCA_043101125.1 Phycisphaerales bacterium JB050
CGCCTCGCCGGGGTCATCGTCCACAGCGCCGAGGGGCGCGCCCAGGGCATCTACCGCGCCGTCTTCTCGACCGACGCGATCACTAGCGGCCAGATGACCCTACAGCCGCTCTACTCCGGCGGCGTGTTCCAGGACCCGAACTTCGTCATCGACGGCATGCATATTGACCCCGTCATCCCCGGCCACGCCATCCTCACCGGCACCGACTTCACCGATGCTCGCGGCGGCGGGCAGCCGATCATCATCGACATCGATCTCAACGCGCTCTTCGAGCACCGCATGAACGGTGAATCCGGCTGGACCTTCCGCGACCTCATCGCCGAGCAGACCCGCCTGCTCGTCCTCGAGTACAACCAGGGCCTCGACCAGTCCCGCATCGTCTCCATCGACCGCGAGACCGGAAACCGCACCATCATCATCGAAGACGGCCAGGACTTCATCGATCCGACCTCCATCGCCATCGTGGTCGAACAGCCGCAGCAGGCCGGCTTCATCGGCTTCACCGATTCGACATCGTCCGGCTCCCTCCGCGCCGAGATCATCGAAGCCAACGCCTCGTCCAGCCCTACCGAGATCTACCTCAACGCTGGCACCTACACCCTCAGCATCGCCGGGACCAACGAGGACAACGCCATGACCGGCGACCTCGACATCCGCGCCGACATCCGCATCAAGGGCCAGGGCGCTGGCGCCACCATCATCGACGCCGCAGAAATCGACCGCGTCTTCGATGTCCACCCCGGCGCCTCCCTGCTGCTCGAGGACCTGAGCGTCCGCAACGGATCCGCCGCCGGCTCAATGCCACGGGGCGGCAACATCCGGGCCAACGGGACTCTCGTGCTGATCGACTGCGAGATCTTCGGCGGTGAAAACCCCTCTGGCTGGGGCGGCGGCGGTGTCGCGGCACACGATAACTTCTACGCGGTCCGAACCTCGTTCCGAGCAAATACTTCCGGAAGCGCCGGAGGCGGATTCGCGCTATATGAGGAATCCAACGCGACAATCGATCGCTGCCGTATCAACAGCAATACCGCAGCAGGAACCAACGGAGGTGGCGCCGCAATAAGGCAACTATCGAGCGCATCGATCATCAACACTTCCATTTTCTTCAACTCTGCAAACTGGAGCGGAGGAGCTCTGGCAATCGATACGAAACTCGCCGTCGACATCCGCTACTGCACCATCACCCGAAATGATTCCAACGATTCCGGATCCATCACTGGCGCTTCCGGAGGCGGCATCCTGTTCAGCGGTTCCACAGAACTGATACTGGCATCAACCGTCGTCGCGGATAATCTGGACAACGGGATACCCAACGATGTCGCGGGCCTGTCGCCAACCGCCGACCTCAACCTCGACGGCTACTGCTTCTTCGGAACGCCCGTCGATGGAAACTACATCGTCACCGGCGACACCACCGGCACCACCTTCGGCGGCAACGCCCAACTCCAACCCATGTTCGGCGGCGTTTTCTCGATCATCGGCTACCAGCCGACCGCAACAAGCCCGCTCGTCGACAACGCCGACCCACAGGTCTACCCGGCCACCGACCAACTCGGTCAGCCTCGCCCGGTGAACATCGGGGGCGGTTTCTTCGCCATCCCCGACATCGGAGCCATCGAACGCCAGCTCCTCCCCTGCCCCGCCGATGTCACCGGCGACCGAAACATCGACCTCGCCGACCTCAACCTCGTCCTCGCAAACTTCGGCCAGACCACTCCCGACGGCGACACCAACGACGACAACCAGGTCGACCTCGCCGACCTCAACGCCGTCCTCGCAGCCTTCGGCCAGGCCTGCCCCTGAGAGCCGAACCACGCCCATACCCTCTTTTTGCCCCGCATTTGCGGGGTTTTTTCTGCTCCACAGTTGACGCAGAGGGTCGAACCGGTATATTGATAATCAATTCTCGATTATCGCATATCAGGGACCCATGCGACGCCACGCCTTCACACTCATCGAGCTCCTCGTCGTCGTCGCTGTCATTGCGCTCCTCGTCGGCATACTCCTCCCCGCGCTCGGCTCCGCACGACGCTCCGCCCAAACCCTGAGTTGCCTCAACAACATGCGACAACTCGCCATCGCTCAACAGGCATACGCCAACGCGAACGACGGCGAGCTCCTCGATTACGGTCTCTCCCACGGCGGCTCCGCCACCTACGCCGACCTCTCATGGGTCTCCGCGCTCCAGCCCTACTACAGCGAACTCGAGATACCCCTCGACCCAAACGCCGACCCCGAAGACCGACCCGCCACTCCCGAGGTCTTGCGCTCACCCGTCGACGACTCCAACCACTGGTCCATCGTCGACGGCGGACCCGGCGTCCCCGTCCCAGCCTCCGGCGGACGCTTCCGCGTCACCAGTTACGGCCTCAACGAAATGCTCACCCCCACCTGGGCCGAGAACGCACCACCCTTCATACAGCCACACGACTTCCACAAAATCCACTTCGTCCGCCGACCGGCCACCACCGTGCAATGGGTCATCATGGCCTACGAAGGCACCTTCGCCGGCTCAGACCATATCCACGCGCTCAACTGGTGGGTCGGCGACTTCGCGCCAGACGCACCCCCCGGGGTCGCCGCTTCCATGACCCAGATCGACGCCCACGGCGGTGAAAAAACCATCTCCGACGGCAACGGCAACATCACCAGTGCCTCCTGGCGCGCACGCTCCAACTACGCCTTCCTCGACGCCCACGCCGAAACCCTCATCTTCGAGCAAGTCTACGAAGGCCCCGAACGCAACAGTTTCGATCCCAGATACCCGCAGCGCTGAACGCTGCTTTCGTGTTGTGCACCCTTGTACTCAGAGAGAAGAGAGAACCCATCATGACCGCACGCATCCTTACCGCTTCCGCCCTCCTCACCGCCATGTCCTCGACCGTGTTCGCCCACGGCTTCGATGTCTGGGTCAACTTCGAGAACGGACAGATCGTCACCGGCGAAGCCGACAAAACCACCTCCCCGGTCACATTCACCCCAGGCGTCCGCGCCTTCGAAGCCGAATTCGGAGAAATCCCCGGCTTCCCGAACCTCATCGACGAGCCCGGCTTTTACACCGAGCACCTCGCCCCCGGAACCGGCATCGGCTTCAACATTCTCGATGCCCTGCGCACCTGGAACGGGTCGGACTTCAACACCATCGCAAGCCAGACCATGTCCATCTTCGGCGACCCCTTCCCCGATGGCGATGTCGCAACCACACCCGCCTCAGCCAACGAGTTCGTCCCCGGCTTCCAGTTCATCGAAGCCGACTCCAACGGCTTCTTCGATGACCACCCCACCTTTCAACTGAACAACCAGGCCGACGGCATCTACCTCCTCTCGCTGGAACTCTTCACCGATGCTGAAGGCATCGCGAACTCCGACCCCTTCTACATCGTCTTCGGATCGAACATCGACGGCTCGCTCGGCGACGACGAAGCCTTCGAAGAACAGATCGAAGCCGCCGTGGACTTCGTCAACAGTTCGATCATCCCGGCACCCGGCACCGCCGGCCTGCTGGCGCTCGCGAGCCTCGCCGCGACACGCCGCCGCCGCGCCTGATCACGACCCTCCTCGTCGCGCGAACCGGGAAACCGGCCGCGCGGCATTCTTCCTACTCGGAGCCACCAACATGCTACGCACACTCGCCATCGCCATCGCGCTCGCCCCAACCGCCCTCGCGCAACACGCCGATATCGACCTCTCACTCGGCGAAGACAACGACGGCACCACCAGAATCGTGACCGGCATCAGCGACTTCCAAAACCCCGACCAACCGATCATCCGCGGCGTCCGCGTCTTCTCCTCCACCACCGGCGAAGGCGGCATCCCCGGCTTCACCGACGACCCCGGATTCAACGCACTCGAAGGCGAACTCCCCGCGGGCGCGCTCCTCGGATTCGATCTCGTCGATGCCCTCCGCATCTGGAACGGCAACGACTTCGAGAACCTCTCCGACGACCCCATGCGCGTCTCCCTGTTCACCATCTCGCGGCTCACCCCCGACGAAGCCGGCGGCTTCACAGAGGGCTTCGACTTCGCCACCATCGGCTCCAACGGAGCTGTCCACTCACACATCAACTACCGCCTGGAAGCACCCGAAACACCCGGAATCTTCCTCCTCACCATCCAACTCCGCATCGACACGCCGGGCATCGAACCGTCGCTCCCCGTATTCATCGTCTTCAACAACAACGCCGACCCCGAACAGGCCGAAACCGCCGCGGCATACCTCGAAGCACTGCTCGAACCCGAAACCTGCCCCGCCGATGTCACCGGCGACAACGCGGTCAACCTCGCAGACCTCAACCTCGTCCTCGCCCACTTCGGACAAACCACCACCGACGGCGACACCAACGACGACGGCCAGGTCGACCTCGCCGACCTCAACACCGTCCTCGCCGCCTTCGGCCAAACCTGCCCCTGAGTCGATCCCAGAACCACAACACCACACCGCCCGGCACCCACGCCGGGCGGTGTTCGCTTAGCAACTCACGCCAGGTCAAACAGCAGGAACGACCCGCCGTCGGGCCCACCGGTGATCTCGATCTGCGCTTCGTCTTCGATCGCAAACCCATCACCATCGCGCAGCGTCTGACCGCCAACCTCGACGCTCCCGGTGTACACCTGCACCCACACGCCGCGACCGCCTCGGATCTCGTGCTTCACACCCGCCCCGCCGCTCAGCCGCGCGCTGTACACCCGCGCGTCCGCGTGGATCTTCACCGCGCCCTCGCCCCCCTCCGGGCTGGCGACCAACGCCAGACGATCATCGCGATCAATCTCCACCGCTGCGATCTGCTCATATCCCGGCTCAACCCCCGGCGTGCCGGGCATGATCCACACCTGCAGCAGGCGCACCGGATCCGTCTTCGAGGCGTTGAACTCCGAGTGCCGGATCCCCGTGCCCGCCGACATGCGCTGCACATCGCCGGGATGGATCACCGCCCCGCCGCCGGTCGAGTCGGCGTGCTCGAGCGCCCCTTCCATCACGAAGGTCAGGATCTCCATCTCCTCGTGCGGGTGCATCCCGAAACCACCGCCCGGCGCGACCACATCATCGTTGATCACCCGCAGCGACCGGAAGCCCATGTGTTCCCGATCCACATACCGCCCGAACGAGAACGAGTGTTTCCCGTCCAGCCAGTTCAACCGCGTCCGCCCCCGCTCCTCACGCTTTCGTATGGTCAGCATCGCTCGTGTCCTTTCTGCCTCGTCCATGTATGGACGCGGCTGCAAGGCTAATATTTGTTGAAACAAATATATTCCGCCAGAACAACCCCACCAAGCAAAAATTCACTCATTCAGCCTCTTGCCCGCCCCGGGCCTTCACCAGCAACGCATTCAACGCCGTCAGTTCCTCGGTCGTCATGTGCCCCAGCAACTCCTTGTGAGCCGCCAGCACCGGCTTGTCCAATTTCTTCAACAATTCCAAACCCGCGTCCGAGATCCGCACCACCACCACCCGCCGATCCGTCGTGCTCCGCTCACGCACCACCAACCCACGCTGCTCCAGCCGGTCCACCAGGCGCGTCACATCCGGAACCCGAACCACCATGTCGCAACCGATGTCCGAGGCATGCCGCCCCGCTGGCCCGGAACCACGCAAAATCCGCAACACATTGTAAGTCGACGCGGTCAGGCCGTGCGGCTTCAAGATCTGCAGCATGGGCCCTTCCAACTCCGCAGCCGTCCGCACCAGATTCAGGTGCGCCTCCTGCTCAAGCAGATCAAAGGGCTGCTTCTTATTGACTTCGTGCTGCAATGCCGCCATGGAATCCTTCCAAGTGCAGATGTTGTGAACACAACCATCTTCATTCTACCACCCCAAAGTCTGGAATCCAGCCCAAACCTCTCATTTCGCGACCGATCCCGCGAACCTAACCATAAACAGGACAAGCCCTTAGAACCACGCCAACGCACCCCCCCCTGCGCCGCACACCAAACCAGAGCACCGGAGAGTGCATCAAGGTACGCATCGGAGAGAACCAGTCCCCGGCCCCACCCATGGACCATCACCAGCACCGGAAAACGCCCACTCGCCGCTATCATGATTCCATGAGCCAAAAAACCAGACATCGGGGCGCCAACCGCAGGGTCAAATCCAAATCCACCCAGCACGCCCAAACCGTCCTCGCCATCATCCTGCTGCTGGTGGTCGGCTCACACCTCGCCGTCGCGCTGATAGGCTGCCTCACATGATCCGCACCACATTCGCTCTCGTCGCCCTCGTCGCAACCGTTGCCCTCGGCGCATGCACCGCTGCCGACGACGCACCCGACCTGACCATGAACACACGCACCGTGCTCGTCACCCGTCACGCCGAAAAGGATGCGCTCTCGGCAGACCCGTCCCTCTCCCCCATCGGCAAGCAACGAGCACAAGCACTCGCCAGACTCGACGACGCTCAGAGCGTCACCACGATCATCACCACCCAGTACAAACGCACCATCGAAACCGCGCAGCCGCTCGCCGAAGAACTCGGCATCAAACCCCGCGTGGTCAACGCGAGCGCAAACCCCAAAGACCTCCAGGACCTCGCCTCGGACATCCTCACCAGCGCAGAAAAAGGGACCGTGCTCGTGGTCGGCCACAGCAACACAGTCCCGATGATCATCCGCGCTCTCGGAGGCCCCGACGGGCTCTTCCTCGCCGAAGACAGCTACGGCGATCTCTTCATTCTCTCCATCGACGAAGCGGGCGGCGTTTTTGTCCACCGCACCCGCTACGGCGACTGACGCAGCCGCGATTCAGACATCGCCGCTACCGAGCACCGCACGCATGCGGGTGCTCAACTCATCCTCAATATCCTGCATCCGCTGACGCAGATCGTTCCCGCCGTTGTCACCACCACGCTGGCGGTCCCGACCGCGACCGCCCTCTTGGCCGCGTTGGTCACGGGCCTGCTGACGCTGGTCCGCCATTTCCTTCGCAAGCGCGTTGTACTGCTTGTGCATGTCCGCTTCGATCTCCCGAAGCTGCGCACGCTGGGCGTCGTCAATCGCGTCGCTGGCAATCGCCGTCTCAAGCCGCTCGACAATGCTGCCCCGTCGCATCATGCCACCCAGCGAGGAGCGGTTGATCTCGAAGCGGAACGCCTCGCGATTCTCCAGAGGCAGAGCCCGTTCGATCGAGTCGGCGTAACGCGTCGAGACCTCGGCGATCTTCTCATCGACCTCGCGGCGCTTCTCGAACATCTCCCGCATCGCCTCACGATCAAAGCCACCCTCGCCACCCGGCTGCGGGCGTCCCTGCTCGAGCAGTTTCTGACGCTCGACGATCTGGCGATCAATCTCGCTACCGAACCGCTCGGCCAACGCCTGCGCGCCGGCCAGTGCATCCTGATCCAATCCGGCTCCGTGCTTCTCCACGAAACTCTGGAACACACGCCCGACATCCACCGCCCCACCGACACCACGCAACGCACGCGAGCGGTCGCGGCTCTTCTCAAAGCTCGTCCACTGCTCGCGCTGCTCCGGCGTCAGCACCAGCTGCACATCCTCATAGAACAACTTCTCCATCTCGGCAGCCTTCTCGCGGGCCTCCTTGGCGACCGCACGAAAACGCTCCATCGCCTCGGGGTCAGGACGCCCGCCCTCGCCACGCAGGTCCTGCATCTGCTCACGCAGTTCCGCCATCACCTGAGCACGCTGCTCACGCAGGTCCTCGAAAAGCTGCCGGGCAAGTTCCTGTTGTGGCTCATCGAGCTTCAGCAACGAGATCATCAGATCGACATCCGACTCCTGAATCTGATCCTGCGTGCCGCCAAACAGCCCACCCGCACCACGCGCATTGCCGAAATCGCGACCGCCGTCACGCTGGGCCGGACGATCACCCTGTGGACGCCCGCCGCGACCGTCCTGCGCGAACGCATTCCCAGCCAGACCGGTCAGCCCAATGACCGATGCCAGAACACAGACTCTGCCAATACTCCTCGAATTCTTCATAACCACGGTCCTTGACTCAGGGGTTGTGCCGCTCAAAACCCGGGCCGATCCGACCCGACGGCATCAGCGACTCCCACCCAACGGACACGCACACACAATATTGCAGCCTCCTCATCGCAGCCGCCTCATCAAATCACCCAATCAAAACCCGGTCATTTTCCGCTTACCCCCATCCAAACTACCGGTATTTGCCGCTCAGCCACCTTTTTGCATCCCATCGCTACCCAAGGCCACCAAATTATGGCACGATGCCCGTCGCACAGGCCCAATGGGTCTGGACACGCGGCGTGGAATGGGACCGGCTGGAGGAGAGGCGATCCCGAGTACCGCCGCGTGTCGCGTTTTGGGCCTCCCCGTTTTTCAAACAAAAACAGCCCTATTCCGAATAAAAACGACCCTCAAGCGATGACATAGCCCTCTATGGGCATTAAATCGCTGTCACATAGAAACTTACGACAAACCCCCGATTGCAGGCCATTCCATTTGGGGCTACACTTCACCAATCGCCCAACCGCCAACCGGCAAATGGGGGTGTCACACTCGGGGGTGCCGCTCGGCACGGGGTGGGACATCTCGGTGCTTTCCAAACAAAAGACTCTACACATGCATCGTTCTACAAAACTCTCCCTTGCACTGACCACCACACTCCTGCTCTGCACCGCCCCCCTCTTCGGTGCGACGGTGCGCGACTTCGCGGACGATCATGTCCTCGCCGGAGCACGCACCACCAGCACGCAGGACCGCGATGCGCAAAACATCGGCATCGCGCTGATCAACAACCTCGATCAGCCCGAAGCACTCGCATCCTTCGGCAACCCGTCTGCCACCACCATCCATCGCAAGCCCGGCACGCCCGGCACTTCGGATCTCGGCAACAACGACGGTTCGTCGGTCGATGTCAAGAGCACCGTCGTCGTCCCGCTCCCCACTCCCGCGGGCCTCGCGATCGCTGGCCTGGTGTTCCTCGGCCTCATCCGCCGCCGCTGATCCGCAGCACACATCTCGCAATAACACAACCGCCGGGCGTTGAACACCTTTCAGGAGTTCGCCGCCCGGTGATCCGTTTTGCACCCCGCTCACCGACGCAGACCCATATCCTTGGGCATGCAATCCATCCTCCTCATCACGCTCGCGGCAGCCGCCGGGATGATCCTCCCCCTCCAACCCGGCATCAACAGTCAACTCCAGAGCAAACTCGGAAGCGCATGGGTCGCCGCACTCGTCAGCTTCACCGTCGGCACACTCACCCTGCTCAGCCTGGTCAGCGTGCTTCGATTCAGCACCAACCCGAGCATCCTCCCCAGCATGAACTCCATACGCACCGCGCCATGGTGGGCCTGGCTCGGTGGACTCATCGGCGCGGTGTTCGTCAGCTCCTCGATCATCCTCGCACCCAAACTCGGCGCCGTCCTCTTCATCGGCGCCGTGGTCTTCGGCCAGATGATCTCCTCCACGCTCCTCGACCACTTCGGCATCGTCGGCTACAGCAAGCAACCGACCAACCCAGGGCGCCTCATCGGCATCGCACTCATCCTCGCTGGCGTCGTCCTCATCCAGCGGTCCAGTTCCAAACCACGACACCCCGAACCCACTCCCGATACCGCCCTACCCGCGTCCGCAACCCTCCCGGAAAGCACACCGCACTTATCCTCAGCAGAAGCCGCCTCATATCCCCCGAAACCGGCTGCCTCAGGACCGACAAAACCGCCTTTTCACCCCTCAAAGCACGATCGACACGATTTCAGGAATTTTTCTGCTTGAGAAACCATGCACCCCGGTATCATGCTTCCTGACGCCAGATCGAAATCACCGGTGTCGGTCCGACCTGATCATTGCCCGAGTCTTGTATGGATCCTCAAAGAGATAGCGTTTGCTCGGGCTGGGACCGATAGTGATGAAGAAGTTGTATGTTGGAAACCTCCCTTTCCGCTCGACCGAAGACGAGCTGCTCGACCTGTTCGGGCAGCACGGCGAGGTTTCCTCTGCCTCCATCGTGATGGACCGCGAAACCGGTCGCTCACGGGGCTTTGCGTTCGTCGAAATGACCGACGATAACGACGCCGAAACCGCGATCAACGCCCTCAACGGCTACTCGCTCGGCGGCCGCGCTCTCGTCGTCAACGAAGCACGCCCCCGCGAAGAGCGCCCGCGCGGCGGTGGC
>JBICHT010000146.1:0-9665 GCA_043101125.1 Phycisphaerales bacterium JB050
ACGAACAGCGCGGGGTTCGCCCGGTACTGTTCGAGAGCGATCTCGAAGCGGTTCTGCTCCTGGCGGGCATCGTTCACCACTTCCACACGGTAAGTCTCCGCGTCTCGGATCATCGAAGCGACCATGCCCTGGACCGAAACATTCCCGAAGTTGCGGGGAACATCCGACCCCGCCTCGGTGATCTGCTCGCCGGTCAGCGGGTCTTCGATGTACAACGGTTGCGTTCGGTACTGCCCGTCGATCACCGCAAACATGGTTTGCAAGGTTCGCTCGGCGTCTTCGGGGCGATCGAGGTCGGTGTACGCCTCGTAGTTGTCGATCAACTGCAAGAGCGTTTCCGCCGCGGGACCGGCGGCGCTCGAGAGAATTTCCGCCTGCTCGCGTCGGGCGTTCTGGCTCTCGGACTCGGCCTGCGAGACCGCGTTGTTCACCTCGTTGAACTTCTGCACCACGCGCAGCGGCGGGTACACCTGCGTGAGTTGAATCGAGTTGATCTCGATGCCCGCGCCGACCGGCAACCCGTTCTCATCGACGCCACCGATTCGGTCGAGGTTGTCTTGGGCGATGCGCCGGATGCGCTCCTCAATCATGGTCGATCGGGCCTGTCCGTTTTCCTCGCCAGACGCCCCACCGCGTCGCAGCAGATCATCGATGGGCATCTCCGCAACGGTCTGCACAATCGCGGAATGAACCGCGCTGTACACGATCGACTGCTCGTGTTCCGGGTGGACATTCTCGAGGAATTCGCTTGGATCGGTCCGGGTGTAATTCACATCGAAGCGGGCGTGGGCGAGGCTGCGATCCGCGGTGATCAGCGAACCGTCGGTGCCGGGTGTGAGTACATCGCGCCCGCGTCCGATCTGCGTGAAGTCCTGAGCCTGCTGAGCGGCGGTGAGTCGGGGGTAGTACCAGTCACGGATCTGGAGCCGCACCGTGCTGATATCTACTTTCTGGATCGAGCCGAACGGCCGGGGCCACGCAAAGCGGAAGCCAGACTCCAGATCGGTCGCCACGATCGCGCCAAACCTGGTCTCGACGCCGCTCTCGGACTCCCCGATGGATTGGAAGCCGTTGAGAATGAACAGCGCGAGCAGTACGACCATGACGATCTGCAGCACGCGGTATGTGGCTTGAAGAGCATCGGCCAGCGAGCGGTTGGCCATCGCCATCGAGGCCGAACGCTCCACCCGGATATCGCTGTCCTCGGTGAGCGTCAGTGAGGCACCGCGTCGTTCCTCGACCTGCATCTCCTCGACCGGTGCATCAGCCCCGATGTTGAGCTCGGGGTCTTCCGGGCGTTCGCTCGGGTTGTTGGGCGTGTTCGGATCGGCCATATCAGTTCCCGCCCCCGGTCGGGGTCACGCGGCTGGCTTCGCCGTGCTCCACCACACCACGCAGGTAGTCGCTGCTGAACATATCCCAGCCCATGAGCCCTTGATCGGCAATCCAGGTGATGTTGGTCGCGAGACCATTGGAGATGAAGTCCACGCGTTTCAGGAACTCGGCGAGCACAGGGTCCTGGGCCTGAATGGCCAGGAACTGCGTGGCTTCGCGATCACCCTGCGTGCGGATCTCGGACGCACGGAGATTGGCGAAAGTGAGGATGCGTTCAGCCGCGGCCTGCGCGTCCTTGCGAATCTGCTCGGCACTCGCACGCCCTTCGGCACGCGCGTCGGCCGCGATGCGCGTCCGCTCGGCTTCCATGCGCTGGATCACATTGCGGGTGACCTCTTCGGGCAAGACCACCTGCGTGATGTACACATTCCCAACTTCGACGCCGTAGGCCGTGAGCGGGTCATCGCCGCTGGCGGAATTGATGCCTTCAAGAATGCGGGATTCGAGTTCCGGCAGCTTCGAGCCCTGTGGGTTGAAGAGATCGACCAGCGTGTAGTCGCTCACCGCCGCGAGCGAACTGCGGAGTTTGCCTTCAAGCATTTCCGCGGCGCGGTCATACTGCTGTTCGGGATCACGCCCGCTGCCGCCGGCGTTGAAGCGACGGTAGAAGGTGCGAGGGTCGGCGACTCGCCAGGTGACATTCACATCGGCGATGATCTGACGGTTGTCGGAGAGTTGGAACTGCTCGCCCACGGCGTTCAACTGGCGAACGCGCGTGTCGTAGATCGTCACGGAGGAGAACGGAGCGGGTGCCTTGATGTGCAAACCGGGCTCGTCGATGACGCCGCTATCAGACACTTTGCCCCAGTTGGCGACGACCGCACGCTCGGTGAAGCTGACCTGAAAGGTCATCGACTTGGCGAGGAACAGTAACGCGATGATGGCGGCAACTGTGATGTAAACCCACTTATTCACTGGCTGGCTCCCTCGGAGTCATCAGAAGAACGGAAATCGAGTGACTGGTTGATCTCGGTTTGGTCGATGCGAACATCAACATTTTCTGGCACGACAAAGACGCGTGCCTGCTTCGTGGCCTCGGCCCATGCTGCGAGCAGGCGGTCGGCCATGAACGCGTTCGGTGCTGCGTTGTAAGCGGCGAGTTCCCCTTCGCGACGGATCGCCCGGGCGCGTTCGCCCATATGGCGCCCCCAGCGCCGGGAGCGGGCCTCGGAGAGTGTGGTCGCCGCTTCCCCACCAGCTTCTTGGATCAGGGCCATGATCCGGGCCTCCTGCTCAGCGAGTGCTTCGGAGTCGGCATTGTCGCGGCTCAGGCGATCGAACTCGTCGAGCTCCATGATGATGCGGTCGGCAAGTTCGATGTCGCCAACAGCTTCGGCGAGCGTCGCGATCCGGTCGGCTTCGGCGAGTTCGATTTCGCGCAGGCGCTCCTGGTCGGCCGCGACGACATCCTCGAAGGGAGCCGCGACATCGCTGGAGGGATGAACACCGGCGATGCCCGCGAAAGTGACGCGAACGCCCGTCTTGTTCTCATCGAAAACACGCTGGACGAGTTCACGGAAACCCTCCGCGATCTCGGCCCGTTCGCCGCCGAGGACCTGATCCTCTGAGAACCCGGAGATGTACTGCGTTGCCGCGGCCGAGGCCATCGCGGTCAGCACCTCGCGCCGGATGGCTTCGCGATCACGGCGCGGACCGTCTTGGGCCAGCTCGTAGTACGAGCGGAGGTCATCGACCACATACTGCACCGACATCTCCAGCGAAAGGATGGAGAGATCGCGGAAGCGACTGGTGTTGACCACATTGCGACTGGGCTGCACCAGCATGAACTTCTCTTTCGGTGCGTTCGCGGCCTTCCAGACCAGCGGCATACCGTCTTTCGCGTGGGCCTTGCGGGTGCCGATCACGATCTCGTTCACCGCCGTCGAAGAGAAGGTCACGACGCGACTGAACGGCCACGGTGCCTTGACCACCAGACCCGGCGGAAGATCAGCAACCTCAACGACCGTCCCATCGGGGAGGGTCTGCTGGGTGGTCACGATCTGTCCGTTGGAGAGTTTCAGGCCGGTCTCGTCGGGGTCGATCACGACGAAGCAGGTCATCCCCCAAATGAGCAGTGCCGCGGCGGGAACACCGAACATCCCGAACCGCTTGAGGAGTTTGAAGAACCAGCCCTCGGTCACCGAGAAGCCGAACTGGTAGTTGATCGCCCCGCTGATGGACTCGGTGATCCGGTCCGGAGCGGCAGCGAGCGCGAGCAGGAGAGAGTCAAAGCCCGGACGAAGGTATTCACCGGCGCGACGCGGCTTGTAGAAATTCAGGACCGTGTTGACCAGCACCTCGACGCCGTAGACCAGCAGCACCACACGGAACGTCTTGGGGAGCAACTCAAGCAGGCTCCGGTTGTCGAGAGCCATTTCCATGAAATGGCCGATGGCCAGCAGCAGACCGATCAGGGCTCCGACCATCGCGATGCCAGCACCACCGTTGAGCAGTGTCCAGATCGGCTGACGGGCCATGCCGGCCACGAAGCGGGCAAATACGAAGCCAAGAAACGCGGCGCTGACACCGATCGCGATGCCCCACCCGGATTTCAGGTTCTCGGCGAGTTCGACCTCGCCGACACGGAACAACAGGATCAGCGAGAGGACGATGGCGACGACGCCGATGACGACGCTGAGCACCGGCAGCAACAGGCGATGCATCCAGGCCAGACGCGAAGCCTGCACGACCTGGTCGGCCCCCACTTCATCAAAGACCGACGCCTGAGACGCGTTGGACTCTCGAAAGGCCTCGGTCTCGATCGTCTCGAGTCGTTCGAGTTTGTGCTGGTGGAACACCAGCAGCAGCGCGATCCAGATCGGCACACCGAAGAATATCGGGATCGACCCATAGGTCGCGGTGATATCGCCACCGAGAGCGCCGTACACAATCATCGCAATCGCCAGCGCGAGTTGGATCGCGAGGCCAAAGGCACTGATCGTGGAGGCACGCTGGTACGAGAGGTGGTCAGCGTTCTTGGGCATCGGTTGGAGAGATCCTCTTAGGTTGGGCCGAACAAAGGTCGGACCGGCCGGACAACCGCGGCGATCGCCGCCGAAACAGTTTCGTGAGCGCCTAGCAAGCCCATCCCGCAGCGAGCCCGCGCCCATGGGAACACGGTTCCGGGACACACCGGGGAAGGGAGGGCTATTCTCGCCCGCCCAGCCCTGTCTGTCCACCGAACGCGACCGCTCGGATGGGAATACCCGGCTGCCGCATCGCACAGTACGAAGATCAAGCCGTTCGGTTCGGCAAAAGTTCACAAGTTCTTCCACGCGCAGAACTTGCCGGTAGCGTCATTTCCGGGGGGCACGATGCAGTTCAGACACAATCCAGCGAACCGAAGACCCGCAACGCCCGTATCCTGTAGCCTGTCGCATACCCTCGTGGACGCGTATCCTTTGGCTCTTCCTCGTCGCCGCGTATCCCTGACGGAGAACGAATGTTCGGACAAACGCTGTCGATCGCCCGAAACACCTTCGTCGAGGCGATCCGCCAACCGATCTATTTCGTCCTGATCCTCGCCGGGTCACTGATGCAGGTCTTCAATGTCCTGCTCGCGGCCTACTCCATGGACTACACCGAGGAGGGCCTGGAGGTCCAGAAGGACAACAAACTCCTGCTCGATATGGGCCTGGCTACCGTGCTCGTCATCTGCACCCTGCTGGCGGCCTTCATCGCGACCAATGTGCTCTCCAAGGAAATCGAGAACAAAACCGCCCTCACGGTCATCTCGAAGCCCATCGGACGCCCTGTGTTCATCTTTGGGAAGTTCCTGGGCGTGTCGGCGGCCATGACTATGGCCTTCGTCACCCTGCTCGCTTTCTTCCTGCTGGCGATGCGACACGAGGTCATGTCCACCGCCCGAGACAGCCTGAACTGGTCCGTGATCGTCACCGGCGGCCTGGCCCTGGTGGTTTCGGTCGGAGCCGGCATCTGGGGGAACTTCTTCTACGGCTGGGTCTTCTCCTCGACCACCACCCGGCTCCTGGCCCCACTTTCGATCGGAGCATGGGGAATCACGCTACTGATCGAGCGGAACTTCAAACTCCGGGACTTCGGTGCGGAGGACTATGTCTCCAGCGTCGTCCAGCCGCAGGTACTACTCGCCGCAGGAGCGATTCTGCTGGCCATGCTGGTCCTGACCGCGTTGGCGCTGTGTGTCTCCACGCGATTGGGCCAGGTGATGACGATCGTGGTCTGCGCCGGGGTCTTCATCGGCGGGCTGATGTCCAATTACCTGCTTGGGCGGTACGCCTTCGTCAACGAGCATTTCGCCGTCGTAGACACCGTCAATACGGAGTTCGAGGACGACACCATCAATCAGGCCGGAAACAGCGTCTCGCTCACGCTCACGGCGATCCCGAACATCGATATCGAACCCGGACAGCCGGTGTACTTCGGCCCCGCGCCCAACGGTGTGGCGCTCGCCGTCCCCAAGCACCAGCCCTTCACCGGCGATGTCACCCGCCCCAACGATCTGGTGGACCCCGACAAGTTCGGACGCTCGCTCGCCGTGCAGGCGTACGATGCCGAGGAGCGAGAGCTCACGATCGTCAACGCAGGCGGCCTCCCCGTGTCACGCATGCCGCGCGAGGGCGACTACCTGTTCATGCAGCCGACACGCCACAACGCGCCCGCGCTTGCTGCCTGGAGCATCGTGCCGAACCTGCAGTCCTATTGGCTGGTGGACGCGATCACCCAAGGCCACCCGATCCCCGCGCGGTACATCGGGCTCGTCGTGCTGTACACCGCCTTCCAGATCACCGGGTTCCTCAGCCTCTCCGTGATGCTGTTCCAGACCCGGGATGTGGGCTGACCTCAGGCCGTCTCAGATCTGGCTGAGGAAGCGGATATCGCCTTCGTAGAGCAAGCGGATGTCGGGGATGCCGTAGCGCCCCATCGCGATTCGCTCGATCCCGAACCCGAAGGCGAAGCCGGTCCATTCCTCGGGATCGATGCCGACGGACTCGAACACCGCCGGATCAACCATGCCGCACCCGCCCAGTTCAACCCAACTCGCGGGCTTAGTCGGATTCAGGCGGATCTTCATGTCGAACTCGGCGCTGGGCTCCGTGAACGGGAAGAAACTCGGGCGCAGGCGGATCTCCGCGTCGGGACCGAAGTACATCTTCGCGAACTGGAAGAGCGTGGTCTTGAGGTCCCGCATGGTCACCTTGCGATCGATGTACAGCCCCTCGATCTGATGGAACATGAACGAGTGGGTCGCATCGACCGTATCCGGACGGTACACACGCCCGGGAGCCACGATCTTCAGGGGAGGCCCCCACCCCTTCGCGACGGCTTCTTCCATGACGCGGATCTGCACGGTCGAGGTCTGCGAACGGAGCATGCGCGGTCGCCCGCCCGCCTCGAAGTGCGCATCGACGCTGTCGGCTCCGGGCTCATGGACATAGAAGTTATCGATCGGCTCGCGGGCCGGGTGGTTGTCGGGGATGTTGAGCTTGACGAAGTTGTGCTCATCGTCTTCGACTTCGTCGCCCGCCGCGACATCGAAGCCCATGCGTCCGAAGACATCGCAGAGTTCATTTCGAACGCGTGTGATGATGTGGCTCTTGCCCATCGCCATGGGCAGCGCGGGTTCGGTGACATCGATCTGGGGTCCCGAGGCACTCCCCGTTGAACCAGTCGCCGCGAGTTTCGCCTTGGCCTCTTCAAACGCGTGTTCCAGAGCCTGCTTGGCGGCGTTCATCCGCTGGCCGACGGCTGGCTTCTTCTCCTTGGGAACATCCTTGAGACCGGCCATCGCCGCCTTGAGTTTGCCCTTCGAGCCGAGATAGGACACGCGCCAGGCCTCGAGTGCCTGGGCATCGGTGGTCTGTGCGAGCTCGGCGAGCGCGGAATCTTCGAGTTGCTGGATCTGCTGAAGCATGAGGCAGAGTCTACCAAGCGCATCGCGCGCGTTTGTGAGCGGAGTCACACCGCGCAGGAAAAAGCCCGCTGGATTCAGCGGGCTTCTGAGAGATGAGATGCGGACTCGGGATCAGTCCTTGGATTCAGCCTCACCGGCGTCCTCAGCAGACGCTTCGGTTTCAGCGGCGACCGGCTTGGCGTCGGAGCCCCAACCCTTGCGGACCTGAGCAGCGAACGCGGTGCGACGATCGGCCTTGCGACGACGACGGCTGGGGTTGCCGCCGATCTCAGGACCGTCTTCAGCACCAACGAACTGCAGCACGCAGAGTTCCGCGGCATCACCGATGCGGCGTTTGCCGATGCGGACGATGCGGGTGTAACCACCCGAGCGATCTTCGAACTTCGGCGCGACATTGTCGAAGATGTGCTTCACGATGCGCGGGCACTTGCGCAATTCGCCGTAGCGGTTGCGTTCGACCGAGTCCTCGGCGGGGATCCCTGCGAAGAACTCTTCGGCGCGGGAGACCATCGACTGCTGCGACTCGCGCTCGGCGTCGGTGGCATCAGCCGGGAGGTAGAGCCAGGCAAACGCGCGACGGTCGTGGCCCAGTTTGCTGGCGACCAGACGACGAGAGTGCAGATCGCCTCGCTTGGCGAGGGTTACGATCTTCTCGACATAGGGCTGCACAGCCTTCGCCTTGGGAAGCGTGGTCACGATCTGACCGTGCTCGAACATCGCGACGGCGAGGTTCCGCAGCGTGGCTGCGCGGTGCGAGGTGGTGCGACCGAGTTTGTGTCCGCCTTTGCGGTGACGCATGGCTCTATTCTCCGCTGCGGAGTTGTCCCGCTGGCTCTCGCCCGGGTGCTCCGCAGTTGTCTTCGCCGGGGTGTCAAACAGACGGTCCGGCTGGTTCGTGCTGAATATCCTCGTCCGGCTCGCGCCGGTCGGTTCGAAATGCTCCGGCTCTTCAGCCGGCGATGTGAACGCCTTCGGGCAACGGCATGCCCAGGGAAAGATCGAGATCGGCGAGCTTGCGCTTCACCTCACGCAGCGAGGTCTTGCCGAATGAGCGGACCTTGAGCAGGTCGGACTCGGCCTTGCTGACCAGTTCCGCGACAGTGTTGATGCGCGCCGACTCCAGGCAGTTGCTGGCTCGGACCGAGAGGTCGAGTTCGGAGATCGGCATGTTGAGCTTGCGGACCAGTTCGTCGTCCACGGACGCGGCGGCGGCCGCTTCTTCCGAGACACGCTCTTCGCCGGTGTCGAAGTACTGGACGAACGGGTTGAGGTGCTTGCGGAGGATCTTGGCGGCTTCGACCAGAGCCATCTCCGGGCCGGTCGTTCCGTTGGTCCAGATCTCCATGGTCAGCTTGTCGTAGTCGGTCTTCTGGCCGACACGGGTCTCTTCGACCTTGTAGCGGACACGCTGCACGGGGCTGTAGATCGCGTCGACGGGGATCACACCGACTTCGACTTCGTCCGCGGCATCTTTGTACTGCTCGGCAGCGGGAACATAGCCGCGTCCCTTGCTGACGACGAGTTCCATCTCGAAATCGATTTCGTCGGTCAGGGTGCAGATCACCAGGTCCTTGTTGAGGATGGTGATCGCGGTGTCGGCTTCGATCAGGTCGGCGGTGACCTCGCCGGGGCCGGTGGCGGCCAGACGCATGGTCTTGGGCTCATCGGAGTCGAGCTTCACGATGAGGTTCTTGATGTTGAGGATGATGTCGGTGACATCTTCCATCACACCGGGGATGGAGGTGAACTCGTGCTCAGCGCCGAGGATCTTCACCTGTGACACGGCAGCGCCCTCGAGCGAGGACAGCAGGACGCGCCGGAGGGAGTTGCCGACGGTGGTACCGAAACCGCGTTCGAACGGTTCAACGGTAAAGCGGCCGTAGGTCTCGGATGAGAAACGGGTGTCTTCGATAACTTGTGCGGGCAATTCAAGCCCACGCCAGCGAACACGCATGTTCGACTCCTCGGTATTTCGGCAGGGTGCCAACGATGACGGCCCGGCGGTTCACAGTACGGGGCGTGGCTGCCGATCCACGCTCCGGGCTTTCTTTCCGACGGACAAACGGGAAACGCCGCGACGCTCTTTCGAGCATCCCGGCGGTGATTCGATGCGATCAGACGCGGCGCTTCTTGCGAGGACGGCAGCCGTTGTGGGGGATCGGCGTGCGGTCTTCGATGGCAGTGACCTTGATGCCCGTGGAGGCGAGGCCGTTGACGGCGGATTCGCGTCCGCCACCCGCACCGTTGATGCGGACTTCAAGTTCGACCATGCCCATCTTGCGGGCCTTGGAGCCAGCGGATTCGCCGGCTCGGGTCGCGGCGAAGGGGGTCGACTTGCGCGAGCCCTTGAAGCCGATGGTGCCGGCGGAGTCCCAAC
>JBICHT010000147.1:0-7130 GCA_043101125.1 Phycisphaerales bacterium JB050
GCGACCGCAGGGTGCGCCGGATCACCGAGAAAACGTTGCGTTCCATGCTCTTCCTTTCGTTTGCAAGCCGAAGGAATCATGGACGCTGCGCGGAGGATCGCGCAAGTTAGCAGGCGCTAATGGCGCAATATCCTCGTACGCTCAGGGCACATCGTGGCCGACATTGCCCTCACCCTCGGTGAGCGCCCAGTCGTCCTGGAGTTGGCGGGCCCGCTCGCCCAGCATGAGGCGCGTGATGACCTGGCGCACCCGCGTGCCCTTGTCATCCACCGCGTGCCCCTCGATCCCGAGCGGAGCCATGATGCCGAAGCCGAGGCCCAGGTGCAGCAGCGTCCACGCCGTAATCTCCGGCGTAAACGCCTTCGAAACCTGGCCTTGTTCCTGTGCCAGTGCCACCTCATGGGCGACGAACTGGTGCAGTTTCGTGATGTGGTGCTTGAGCGCATCGAGGATCTCCGGGTCCTCGATCTCGGTCATCGCCTGCACGATCACCCGGTATACGCCTCGCCCACGCTGGGTGATCATCGGGTTCGCCGCGATCAGTCGACGCAGGCGTTGGGCGGGGTCTTTGGCGTTGTGCAGCTGGTCTTGCCAGAGATCGATCGTCATCTGCCCGGCCTTCTCGATGACCGCGATGAATAGGTCCTTCTTCGAGGAAAAGTGCCGGTAGATGATCGGTTCGGTGACTCCCGCCGCCTTGGCCAACTGCGCCGTGGTCGAGCCCGAGAACCCTCGCTCTGCAAAGAGTGATACCGCCGTGTCGAGAAGCTGCTCGCGTCGTTGGGCGGCCGGGAGGCGGGTCATCGTCGCAAATACCTCGCTAGCGATGGGAACAATTGTCCGAAAAGGTTAGTATACGCGAACATATCGGCATAGGGTGGCGCACGCCACAGCACACCTTGTGATTTCGATGTGTGAGCCGTCCGATCGTTCAGTCTTTGTCGGCACGCCGACGCCGATAGGGTGGGCACGGGTCATATCCACCCGCGCAGAGCGGCTGACACCGACCGAGCCGCCTCGCCGTCAGGATCGTCGCTCGGATCGCGTGGTGCGTCCGGTAACAGTCCAGCGCGTAATTCGAGCAGGTCGGCTGAAAGCGACACTGCCCCCCGAGAAACGGTGAGCCCACCACCTGATACACCCGGATCAGCAGGATAAACGGCAGGTTCAGCACCGCCAGCGGATGCCGCGACGCAGGTTCGGTAGTTTCCGCGTTCACGCGGTGTTCTCCTCGCGCCGTTCTCGCTTCGCCCACTCCGCATCGAGTTGGAGGAACAGCACTCGCAGCAATTCCCGGTATTCCGGCTCGCTCAGCCCGTCGTGCGGGCGCACCGCCACGACAAAGTCATACCCGTGCCCGTTCCGCTTCGGGATCTCCTCCTGCAGCAGCCGGAACGCCTCGCGCAGGCACCGCTTCACCCGGTTCCGCTGAGGCGCGCTCCCCACCCTCTTGGGAACCGACAACCCCAGCCGGTGGTGCGGCAACTCGTTCGGCAGCGCAAACACCGTCAGCGACCCGCGATGCTTGCGTACCTTCGCCTCGTACACCGCATCAAACTCGCGCTTGTGTCCCAGCCGATGGCGTCGGCGAAACAGCATCCGCGCGGGGCGGGAAGATTCGATCTGGGGGGTGGCATCCGTAGACATCGACGCTACAGCATACGCGGGACTTGCCGAGCCATCGGCTCTTACCGCTCGGCCAGCGCCTGCTGGTACCGGCGCATCAGTCGCCCGCGCGTGATCAACCCGTACACGATCGGCTTGGCGTTGGGCTTGCCCACCGGGGGGCCAACCATCGCCAGCGACGAGACTTCCGTCTCGCTGAACTTCCGCAGGATGCTGTCCAGCGGCTCGTCCGGTTCGATGACCGGCAGGTCGGTCCGGACCAGTTCTGCGACCAGCAAGTAGGGGATCGCCTCGCGCTCGATCAGCACCATGCGGAGATCCTGGGCAGTAACAAGCCCGACATACTGGTTGTCCGAATCGATCACCACGAAGTCGACGATCCGGTAGATGTCCCGCAACTCGAACAGCCGCGAGACCGGGTCCGCCGGGCGCACCTCCACATGCGGGATCGGCTGCACATCCCGGGCGGTGAGGCGTCGCAGCATCGTCATGTCCGCGCGTGTGCCGAACGACAGCCCACGCCGCGTCAGTTTCAGCGAATAGATCGAGTCGTGCATGATCAACTGCGCAACCACCGTGGAAAGCACCGCCGCCAGCATGATCGGCAGCAACACATACACATCGCGCGTCAGTTCGAACAGGATCAGGATCGCCGTGAGCGGCGCGTGGGTCGTGCCCGCCACCACCGCCGCCATACCAACCAGCGCGTACGCCGCCGGCGAACCGCCGTCCGGCAGCAGGCCGATGATCGACAGCACTTCTCCAAACAGCGCACCCGCCGCGGCACCAAGGAACAAGGACGGCGCGAACACACCGCCAGAGCCGCCCGATCCGAGCGTCAGGCAGGTCGCGACGATCTTGCAGAACAGCAGCAGACCGAGCATCAGGATCGAGGTCGAGACGATCTCGCCCGGCATCAACGGGTTCGAGGTCACCCCGGCTTCTCCCCCGACCAGTGCCGCGTGCGTGGTGCCCTCGGCCACGGCTTCGGAAGCGAGATAAGTCCCCGGCTCAAGCAGCGCCTCGATGGTCTCGTATCCGTTCCCAAAGAAATTCGGCACTTCGGCATGCAAGCCCTGCGTACGGACAAGCAGCAGGTACCCGATGCCCAGCACGCCGAGCATCGCCGCCCCGAGCATCGGCTTCACAATCGGATGAACCTTCAGTTCCTCCGCGAGGTCTTCGGACTTGTAGAGCATCTTGATGAACGCCACCGCGACCGCTCCACACAGCAGCCCGAGCAGGAGGTACGACGGGAGTTCGGTGTAGGTGAACTGGTAGTCGGAGAGTTCGTCGGTCACGGCGAAGATCGCTTTGTTTTCCCCAAACCACGCCTGCGTCGTCGCCGTCGAGATCACCGAGGCCACCACGATCGGTGTGAAGGTCTTCAGCGAGAAATCCCGCAGCAGGATCTCCAGACAGAAGAACACCCCGGCGATCGGCGCATTGAACACCGAGGCGATGCCCGCCGCCGCGCCGCACCCCAGCAGCGTCGGCACCTGATCGCGATCGATGCGCAGAAAAAACGCCACGCCGGAGCCGATCGCCGCCCCGATCTGAACGATCGGGCCTTCAGCACCAGCCGAGCCGCCCGAGCCGATCGTGGTGATCGAGGCCAGGGCCTTCACCAGGGCAACGCGCTTGCGGATCTTCCCGCCGCGCCGGTACACCGCGTCGATCACCTCGGGCACGCCGTGCCCCTTGGCTTCCGGCGCGAAGAAGAAAATCAGAGTCGCGGTGATCAGCGCGCCCGCGATCGGGGCCACCGGGAGCAGCCAGATCGGCAGATTCCCGACGATCGAGAACACGCCCTCGGAAGTGGAGTCCAACGCCGTCTTGAAACCGATGGCCCCAAACGCGGTGACCACACCGATCACCGCACCGAGTCCGATCAGGTACCAGTCATCGCGCAGGCCCGCTTTATGCAGCAGGCCGACCATGCGCTTCCAAAGTCGGAGATTCGGTGGATCATCTGCCATACTCGCACGCAAGGTATCGCGCGCTCAGGAAGAATGCACCCGCTCCCGATGCCTTACGCCGCGTTTTCGTATTTCGCCGGGTCATCGATCAGAAGTTCTTCGACTTTCGGTGCCTCGGGAAGCGGCTTGCCCTTCTCGTCCGTGAGCGGACGCCCATCGAGCGTCTTGATCACCGGGATCGGGTTCGCCTTCAGCAGATCCTGAAGCTGCTTCTCGAGCTTCTTCTGGGTGTCCTCGTCCAATTCCGCCCACTTCCCGCGACCGCGGCACTTGGGGAACTTCGAGCAGCCCAACCACGGCCCACGCACGCCGTCACGCAGGTACAGCGGCGCATCGCACTTCGGGCACGCCAAGTCCGTCTCCAGAGGCGGAGGCGAGGGCGCGTTCACAAAGCCCTTCTTGTCGATGTTCAGGATCATCCCGCTCTTGCGGGTTTCCTCGTCGGCATCGTCCGGGAAGAAGGTGGTGACGAACGGCCCAAACCGCCCGTTCTTCCGAATCATCGGGCGACCCGTCTTCGGACAGCGGATGTTGACATACTCGGCAGGCAGCGGGCGACCCTCCCGGTCCACCGGGCAGGCCCAGTTGCACTCCGGGTAGGTCGAGCACGATAGGAACCGCCCGTTCTTGCCGAATCGGTACACCGTGTCCGAGCCGCACTTCTGGCAGCGATACTCCTTCGGCGCAGGCGTGATTTCCGCCTTGGCGTGCGACAGCTTGTCGTCGGCTTCGTCAAGATGCTTCTTGAAGCGACCGTAGAACAACTCGAGCGTGTCTTGCCAGTCGTGGTGTTCCGTCTCGATCTGGTCGAGCGCCTCTTCCATCTCGCGCGTGTAACTCAACTCCATCAGGTAGGGGAATGCCTCGACGAGTTTGCCAGTCACCACTTCGCCCAGATCGGTCGCGTAGAAACTGCGGTCGATCAGTTCCACATACTTGCGGTCCTGGATCACCGAGATGATCGATGCGTAAGTCGAGGGCCGCCCGATGCCTTCGGACTCCAGCGCCTTGATCAGCCCGGCCTCGGTAAACCGCGGCGGGGCCGGGGTAAACTTCTGGTCCGGTTCCATGCTGAACGGCGCTAGCGGATCCTTTTCCTTCAGATCAGGCAGCGTCTGGTCGTCGCTCGAAGGCAATCCGGAGACGCGGGTAAACCCGTCGAACACGAGCACGCGTCCGCTGGTGCGGAAGGTGCAGGGGGTCTTCGGGTCCGTGCCGCCCTCGATGAGCACCGTCGTCGAGTTGAACTTCGCCGGGGTCATCTGGCACGACACAAATCGCTCCCAGATCAGTTTGTAGAGCCGATACTGATCGCTGGTCAGCGAGGATTTGATCTTGTCCGGGTGGTAGTGCACCGAAGTGGGGCGGATGGCCTCGTGGGCCTCCTGCGCACCCTTGTTCGAAGACGAATAGAAATTCGGCTTCTCCGGCAGGTACTCGTCGCCGTAGTTCTCCTGGATGTACTCACGCACCTGCGCGATCGCCCCGCCCGCGATGAAGGTCGAGTCGGTACGCATGTAGGTGATCAGGCCCGTCTCGCCCTCGCCGGGCAGGCTGATGCCCTCGTACAACTTCTGCGCCGTCTGCATCGTGCGACGCGCGTTGAACCCGAGGAACGACGATGCCGATTGCTGCAGCGTCGAGGTAATGAACGGCGCACGCGGCCTGGAACTCGTCGGCTTCGTCTCCACCGACTTCACGCGATACGGCGTGTTCACATCCACGCTGCCGCGCACGGTCCGCTTCACTCGGGCGGGCCCCTTCGCGCTCAGATCCTCTTCCGTCTCAAATGCGAGATCCGTCAGACCGACCAGTTTGGCCACGGTCTTCACCTGGTCCGTCAGATCTTCCGGAGCCGCACCGATCAGCGGCGTTCCGCTGGACGGGTCCTCGTCCTTGCCGAGCAGGCCCTTCTGACCGATCGCGAACTTCTCCCCACCGACCTCAATAAGTTCGGCACGCAGCCCGCGGTTTTCGCCCAGCCAGGCGGTCTGCTGCTTGATCGTCGGTGGCTTCTCACGCCCGGTCCGCTCGTCCTTGGTGGGCTTCATGAACTCCGGCCAGGCTTCAGCCAGTTTCGCGGCGTCCTTCGGGTCGAGCGCAAAGCGACCCGTGACCTCCCAGTACTCGTCCGGGATGTGCTTGCGGATCTCGCGCTCCCGCTGCACGATCAGACGCACCGCCACCGATTGCACGCGACCGGCCGACAGCCCCCGAGCCACCTTCTTCCAGAGCAGCGGCGACACCTGATAACCCACGATGCGGTCCAGAATCCGGCGCGCCTGCTGCGCATCGACCTTGTCCATGTCGATGTGCGTCGGGTTCGCGAACGCCTCGGCGATGTCCTTCTTGGTGATCGCGTTGAACACCACCCGCTTGGCCTCGTCGGGTGCAATCTTCAGGAGCTCCGCAAGGTGCCAGGCGATCGCCTCCCCTTCGCGGTCTTTATCCGTCGCGAACCAGACTTCTGAGGCCGACTTCGCCAGCTTGCGCAGTTCCGTCACCGTCTTGTTCTTGCCCGCGAGCACCTCGTACGAAGGCTGGAACCGCTTCTCAAGGTCCACCCCCGGCACCGGGTTCTTCACGCCCTTCGGATTCTTCGAGGGCAGGTCGCGGATGTGACCAACCGAAGCGCGCACCACATAGTCCTTGCCCAGGTACTTGTTGATCGTCTTCGCCTTCGCCGGCGATTCGACGATCACCAGTTTCTTCCCCCCGGCATCGCCGTTCGACGCGGCTTTCGCCTTCGAGGTCTTGGCGGTCTTCTTCTTTGTCGTTGTCTTTTTAGCCATGTGAAGTCGGTGAAACACTCGCCGGTAAGCGGTGGGTGCAGTTATTTCCCTGTCAAAACGGGGTTATTCCCATTCCGCACGGTGCGGCCCGGACTTGATCGACCTTGCGCCCGAATGTCAAGCGCGGGGCCACAAGAAGATGTAAAGAAGGTTTCTCGACCGGGCCATGGGCCAGGCTGGAGCCGGACCACGCGCTGGCCCACTTTCGGAGCCGGAATCCCGCGAAGACGGGCAATCAGACCGCTCTCCGCAGTTGCTCAAGAACAAAACCGGCCCAATCCGCTCGATCCAGCTTTTCCGCATCGATCCACACCGATCCGGGGGTTGTCCTCAGCCGACGCAGCCAAGTCCGCTGGTTCTTGGCGAACCTCCGGGTTTCGATTTTTATTCGTTCCACCGCCTCAGAGCGAGAACGTCGATGTTCGAAGTAGGGAATTAGTTGCTTGTATCCGAGCGACTCCGCGGCCTGCGTGCCCGGCCTCAGCGCGCCCCGGTCGTACAGGGCGTGTGCCTCGCTGATCAGGCCCTGTTCGACCATCTGACGCACACGCTCGTTGATACGACGCGACAAGGGTTCCGCTGGCCATTCGATCCCGATCAGCATCGCATCCGGTCGAGGCCCCGCCTGGCTGTCCCACTGGCGCTGGTGCTCGGTGATCGGGATCCCCGTCAGTCGGTAGATCTCCAGTGCCCGCACCGTCCGACGCTCAACGTTGGGGTGAATCCGTCGCGC
>JBICHT010000148.1:0-19362 GCA_043101125.1 Phycisphaerales bacterium JB050
CTCGTTGCCGTTGCCCTCGGTGAGACGGGTGATGGCGAAGCCGGTATTCGGGTTGCCGGATCCCGGGAAAAAGGGTGTATCCAGGGTGTCGTTGTAAGTGGTCACCGGAACGGCCGAGGCCACACTACCGGCGATCATCACTGCGCTCGACGCGAGAAGCGCGCTCATCAAAGGTTTCATCTCTTCTCCTCACTCTCTATGGCCAACCAGATAATCCGGGCGACTCCTCGTAGTCTACAACTGTTCGCTTGCCATGCAATAAAAATCCCCACGCAGAGCGTGAGGATTCGGTTTCAAATTGGATTGAAATCATTCAGCGCCGCCGACGCAGACCCATCAGGCCCATGCCTGCGAGGGCCATTCCGGCAGCACCGGGAAGCGGGATCACGGTGGTCTCGAAATTCTGGGCCTGCATCGTGACGGCGCTCACTACGGCGTCGTCGATCAGGGCCTCGAGGGTGATGGTGTAGGTCCCCAGTGCGTTCGGATCGAACCCACTGCCAAACACGCTGGCGAATGCCAGGTTCTGGGAGTTCTGTATCACCGAGTCACTCGGGGCGTATGTGCCGCCAGCGAAGACATAGAACAGATTGAAGACATTCACCGTGTTCACGACACGCTGGGTCGTTGAGTTGTCCTGGCTGACGAAATCGACGGTCAGACGCAGCGGCGTGTCGGAGATGCTCCGATCACCGAGATGCGCACTGAAATCGATGTTCCACCAGAAGTTGCTCGACAGGGTGGGATCCGAGCCGCTGACCGGGGAGTACCCGGCCTCGACCGAGTACATGCCGTTCGATTGCGCAACATCGCCAACATAGCGCTGCTTGGCCTTCAAACCGAGCTCGATGGTCGTGCCATGGGTCTGTGTGGTTGTGATCGCGAAGTTGGTGTTCGAGTTCCCGCTGCCGACATTGAACGGCACGCTCAACTGGTCACCGTAGGTGGTGACCGACTGGGCGGACGCAAGCGACGGCAACATCGCCGCGGCGATCGCCGCGGTGCAGATCAAAGGCTTCATCTCTATTCTCCACTCATCTCTTGAAACAATTCAATGGCCCCGGACTCCTTGTTCCGTGGCTAGCCCAATGTACATCGTGGGCAAATCCAGACAAACGCTCAGGCGTCCAATGCAACAAAAATGCCCTAAAGATGGCATGTTGATGTCATAAGCAAGGAGCTTATCGGTCTTGGTTCGTTCAGCGCCGACGACGCACCAGAGCAAGGCCAGCAACGCCAAGCAGTGCGGCCGATCCGGGGGTCGGGATCACCAGGCCGGCGTTGTCGATGTCCACCCGCATCGGGATGTCCTGGCCGGCGAGGCCGTCGGGGACATAGAAGCCGAGCTGGATGTTGCCAATGTTCGAGAACACGCTTTCGTAGTCGCCGCTGCCGAAGGAGATGATGTCCGCCGAGTCGGGGGTCAGGTCGAAGGTGACCGTCGTCCAGGTGTTCGGCTCGACGGTGATGGAGGAGTTCGCCGAAGCACCGGGGTTGTTCTGCGGCGTGGCGAAGCGCCCGAAGATTGTGACCGGCTGATCAAGGTCGTGACGGATGTCGAAGGAGAAACCGATCACGCCGGATTCGATCCAGTTCCCGACGAACGCGCCGCCCGAGGCGTTCGCGTCTTGCTGAGCGCGGAGCACGACGGGGGGGAACATGCCCGAGGCGTTCTCGAGGTTGTAGGTTCCCGAGGCGTAGGCCGAATCGGCCGGGCCGCCATTCGAGAACCAGTCGAGGTTGCCGGAGCTGTTGAAGTTGGTCCAGTTCGCGCTGTCGGCGTCGAAGGTTTCGGTGTAGGGAGCGACAAGACCACCGGCGAGTGCGCTGGTGGACACGGCGAGGGCGGAGCCGATCGCGATGGCGATGCGATGCATGAGAAAACCTCTCTCTCAAGGTGAAGACGAGCCGGACCACAAGGCCGGCTTTGCGTGGAACGAGATAATTGCTGTCAGGCAGGAATATATCCAGCCAGGACGCAATCATAGCGATGAGAAAGAGTTGTTGCAACTCAGTCTCAACAGCGTACTCGGATTCTTCGCAGTGGCTCAGCCTTGCTGGGCGCGCGAGAGCACGGCCCGGAGTTGGCCTGCATCAAGCGGCTTGAACGCCTTTTCAGGGTGGCTCACGCCGTCACTTCCGTCGGATCGGTTGGTGTTGGGAAACTCCAGGTCCGGGATCGGCACGCCGAGAAACGGACAGAGTTTGTCCCAGCCGTCACCCGCGGTCAGGTTCACCACCAAGAGGTCGTCCGGGCGGTTGCGAAAATGCGTCGCGACACCCACCAGGTGGGCGCGATACCCGGCCAGGAATTGCTCCGGCGTCGGCCACGCGCTGGCGTACACCCGCTCGCGGATGGTCTTCCAGTCGCCCTCGCCCGACCACTTCGGCAGTTTCGCGAAGTGGTTCACGATGCTCCGCAGCCAGTCCTCGGCGTCGCGGACCGTCAGGACGAACTTGCTGCCGGGAAACGCCTCATCCAATTCACGATAGCACGCGGCGACCGAGACATCGGTTCCCGCGTTGAACGGTTCGTCGTCCGTCGAAAACAGACCGAAGTCGCCATGGGCCATCCGCTCGGCAGGGGGGTTGTGGGTGGAGGTCCAGCCCAGGTGCCACAGCGCGGCGTCCAGACTCGTGGTGCCGGTGCGGTTCAGGCCGATGCCGAAGACCCGGGGGTGCTCGGTTGGTTCGGTGTGGAGCTGGTTCATATCACCTCCATCGACGCAGTCCGGCGGTGTATATAAAGGTATGTCCGAGAACCTGCCCCTTGGGCCCGTGCCCGTGGCGCGTCGTGACTGCCACTCTGACACCCGACGGAGCGTCGTGGCACCCTCCTGACACCCTACGGGCATTCGGGAATCGGGCGAATCTGCCTTTCCTGCCTGCAAAACCGGATTTTCTGATCTGTGGAGTTCGGCGCGGCCTTTGCACCATGCACGCCGACATGGTCATGCTGCGCCACCCCAACCCGCCTATGAATGCCCACCCGGGCGAGGCCCAGGCTCCGAATGGAGTCGGCGGGCGGCTTAATCTCCTGTTATCGTCCGGGGATTATTGGCGTGAGGATGACTGGGCATCGTTGCTGCCTCGTCTGCTGGAGCCGCTGGGGATCAACACGGTCCGCGTCGGGTCCGGGCGCGAGGCGACCAGCGTGCTGCAGGCCACCCCGGTGCATATCGCGGTGGTTGATCTGGCCCTGCCGTTGAACCCTGCGGCTCCTTCGTTCGCCGAGATCGAGGAGCAGGAGGGGGGCTACCGGCTGCTCGAGATCCTCGGGCGCCTGTCGTGCCCGCCCCCGACGCTGGTGGTGAAGCGCCGCAAGACGCGGCGTGATGATGCGCGTGAACTGGCCGCGGCTTTGCAGGCCCGGGCGTTCGCCGTGATCGAACGACCGGTTCGGATGGACATCGTGCTTGAGGCGATGCGCCGTGTGTTGACTCGTTACCACTCGGGCAAGTGGCCCGAGTGTCAGGATGTCTGATTTCGTGTACTCGTTTCGTATTTCCGGGCTGTGAGTAAGAGAAACTCGCAGCCGCACAAGCAACCTCACCTTCGCCCCGGTCGCTGGATGGCCGGGCATGCATTCGGAGAAAGAAGATATGGCAACTGCGACCAAGAACAAGCCCACCAAGAAGTCCACCAAACTCAGCATCAAGCCGCTGCACGACAAGGTCATCGTCCGGCGCGACGAGGCCGAGACCGTCACCTCGTCGGGTATCTTCCTGCCCGAGTCCGCCAAGGATCAGCAGAAGACCGGCGTGATCCTCGCCGTCGGCGACGGCGCGCTCAACCGCGAGACCGGTGATCGCATCCCGCTGGCCGTGTCCAACGGCGATCGCGTGATCTTCTCGTCCTACGCCGGCAACGAGGTCAAGGTGGACGGCGAAGAGCTGCTGATCATGTCCGAGAGCGACATCCTCGCCATCATCGACTGATCATCGCGTTGACGAATCATCGCAACCTTTCGCATACCGCCACACCCCAGCCGACGAAAGCCGACGCATGACCAACGATCAGCTCCGCAAGGCCCTCGCCGAATGCAACGGGCAGCGCGATGTCGAGTTCGTGTTCACCGGATCGACCACGCCGTGCACCGTTCGGCACGCGATGCTCGTGCCCGATGAGGATGACCACCTCATCAAGCTGACCGATGGCAAACATGTCGTGATCCTCAACGCGGCTCGCGTCGCGTGGATCAAAATCGGGTGAACCGTTTCGGCTGACCCTTTCCAGATTTCCTCACTTTCTTTTTTCGAACATCAACCCCACCTCATCGCCCGGTCGCGCATCCCTTTGCCGGGCTGATTCAAAGGAACAGACAGATATGGCTTCCAAACAGATCGCATTCGATGTTGACGCGCGCGAGCGCATCCTCAAGGGTGTTCAGAAACTCGCCTCCGCGGTGAAGGTCACCCTCGGCCCGTCCGGTCGCGTGGTCGTGCTCGAGAAGTCCTTCGGCGCCCCGACCGTCACCAAGGACGGCGTCAGCGTCGCCAAGGAGATCGAGCTCGAAGATCCCTACGAGAACATGGGCGCGCAGATGGTCAAGGAGGTGTCCTCCAACGCCTCCAAGCAGGCCGGCGACGGCACCACCACCGCCACCATCTACGCCGAGTCCATCTTCGCCGAAGGCCTCAAGAACATCACCGCCGGTGCGAACGCGAACCAGGTGAAGCAGGGCATCGACAAGGCCATCGCCGCCATCGTCGATGAACTGAAGTCCATGTCCAAGCCCATCAAGGGTTCGAACGAGATCGCCCAGGTCGGCACCTGCTCCGCCAACCAGGACGAGACCATCGGCAAGATCATCGCCGACGCGATGGACAAGGTCGGCAAGGACGGCGTCATCACCGTCGAAGAGGGCAAGTCCCTCGAGACCGAGGTTGAGCTGCTCGAAGGCATGCAGTTCGACAAGGGCTACCTCTCGCCGCACTTCGTCACCAACACCACCGATATGGAAGCGGTGCTCGAAGACGCCTATGTCCTCATCCACGAGAAGAAGATCTCGTCCGCCAAGGACCTGCTCCCCGTGCTGACCAAGGTCGCCGAGAGCGGCAAGGCCCTGCTCATCGTCGCCGAAGACATCGAGTCCGAAGCGCTCGCCACCCTGGTGGTCAACAAGCTTCGCGGCATCCTGAAGGTCGCCGCGGTCAAGGCCCCCGGCTTCGGTGACAAGCGCAAGGCCATGCTCGAGGATATCGCGATCCTCACCGGTGGCCAGGCGGTCATGGAAGAACTGGGCATCGACCTCGAGAAGCTCGAACTCAAGGACCTCGGTCGCGCGAAGAAGATCGTGCTCACCAAGGAGAACACCACCATCGTCGAGGGCGCGGGCAAGTCGAGCGACATCAAGGGTCGCATCGAGCAACTCAAGGCCCAGATCGAGAACACCTCCAGCGACTACGACCGCGAGAAGTTGCAGGAGCGCCTCGCCAAGCTCGCCGGCGGCGTGGCCCAGATCAATGTGGGTGCCGCGACCGAAGTCGAGATGAAGGAGAAGAAGGCGCGCGTGGAAGATGCGCTGCACGCCTGTCGCGCCGCGGTCGAAGAGGGCATCCTGCCCGGTGGCGGCATCGCCGTCATCCGCGCTCGCAAGGCCCTCGATAAGATCCGCAAGGGCGCGACCGGCGACATCCGCGTGGGCATCGACATCATCGATCGCGCCCTGACCGCCCCGCTGAAGCAGATCGCCAAGAACTGCGGCCTCGACGGCTCGGTCATCGTGCACAAGGTGCTGGAGTCCAGCGATGTGAACTTCGGCTACAACGCCCTGACCCACGAATACGGCGACCTGGTCAAGATGGGCGTGATCGTCCCGACCAAGGTCGAGCGCGTGGCGCTGCAGAACGCCGCGAGCATCGCCGGCCTGCTCCTCACCACCGACGCCGCGATCGTAGAGATCAAGGAGAAGAAGGCGGTTGGTGCTGGTGCGGGTATGGATGATATGGATTATTGATCAGCAACGAATCCTTTGTCTCGCATAACACCCGGCGCATGAGTCGGGTGTTTTTTTGGACTCAGCCCTTGCGATTCGGTTTATGATCGGTATCCTCGTTATCATGATCCAAGAACGAATACTGATCACCGTCCGGACATATCCTAATCTGAGCACGAAGTATCAGGAGACCGTTTGCACGGGCGGGATCACTGACAAAGGCGAATGGAGACGCCTCTATCCCGTTTCATTACGGTATCTGGATGAGGGTAGTCAATACTCAACATGGGACATCGTCACTGTGAGGGTCGGGGAACTGTCGAGCGACGGAAGACCAGAATCGCGCAAGTGTGATCAGCACAGCATCAAGGTCGATGGAAGGGTTGAATCACACGCGGCGAGAGCTGATTGGGTGGAGCCAACGATAACCAAATCGCTAGACGAGATGCGGTCGAGAGGGTTAACACTTGCCCCTGTTAAGGCTGCATCGGTAGAACGCATAGAGTTCGAGGCAGATAGCCCAGAATGGTCGCCAAAAGAACAAGCGATCCTTGAAGCAGATGGGTTATTTGAAAAAGCGAAACCACTGGAGAAGATGCCTTTCAAAATTTGGATCTACTGGACTGACAGTGAAGGCAATGCACACAAATCTAGAAGCCTCGTATGGGAGATGATGCAGACATGGCGTGCTTATCGTGCTCGTTATTCTGATCCTGAAGCACGATTGAAAGAAGCATTTTTGGCCCGTTGTGAGGCATCTGACCGATTGAGTTTCTTTATGGGCAACTACAAAATGCACCCACAGCACTTCGCTGTCTGCGGTATTTACTGTCCGCCAAAAGGAAAGGTACCGAGTGAGCCATCATTCTTCTGACTTGATTGAATCACGGCGTCAACGGAATGCATCCGCATTGGCAGCATTCGGGGTAGACCAGTCCACATTTGACGCGGGCTATCGCACCGTGTTAGATGGGCGCGGCCCCACGGTTTACACGATCGGCTACGAAAAGCGAGATGGCGAGGATGTCTTGTCCAAACTTAAGGACGCTGGCGTTGAACTCTTGCTAGATGTCCGAGATAGGCCGTTCTCTCGCAATCCGGATTTCAGGCAGAAGCGACTCGCGGCATTGTGCGAAGCAGCTGGAATCGACTATCAGTCATGGACTCATTTGGGCTCCACAGACCATCAACGGGACCGCTTGCGAGAAACTGGTGATTTCTCAGAGTTTCGCAAACGATTTCGTGACCTGATGCGAAGGACGAGATCCGAAGTGATGGCAGAATTGTCAGAACTGATTTCCAAACGCACTATTGCAATGATATGCTATGAACGATCCCACGACGAATGCCACCGCAGCGTGCTCGCGGAGTTATTACACGAATCAGATGACGCAGAGGTGGTCGCTATTTTGTAGTCATTCTTTCGATCTATGCCCGTTCCCACCGTCACCTCGTCCGCCAGTGCCGGGCTGTCCGACCCTGAACCCGGTTCGGATTAACGGTGGGGCGGCGTTCCGCTGATCGGGCAGGTCCTCCACGCAGCACCGGGTGTGATGGCCCCGCACTGGCGGACGAGCCGCCAGTGGCACGCTTGTGCGTCGTCATGGCGTCTGTAGCATGCTTGGATGGCTCAACCCAGATGGTCCCGCTGGCGTCCCTTCCCCCACCCGCGCAGTCGCGGCGTCCTCCACGCCCCGTTCGGGCCCGGCGTGTATGACCTGCGACACAAGTCGGATAAGGAATCGGTCCTCTTCGGGATCGGGAGCCGGTGCGCCCAGCGGATGAGTTCGCTGGTTCCCAAGCCGTGGGGCTGCGGGACCCGGAACAACTCGAAGAAGCGCGAGTATGTGGCCTGCTTCATCAACGACATCGAGTACCGCACGATGGCGTGCGACACCCGCGAGCAGGCCGCGGCGGTGGAGCGCGAGATCAAGCGCGATCGCGGGCACGAGTACCGGTTCGGGACCTGAGGGGCTGCGTGATTGGAGCCCAACGGCGCAAGCCGTGGGTGGCGTGTCCCGGCGGGGACATGCGACCGCCTCGGTGGGAGGCTTGGCTTGGGTGATGGGTGAGGCCCCGGGTGGCATGTTCTCGTGGGATGCTTGCCCCCCATCGCTTGCGCGATAGGGCTCTAAACCCTTCCGGTGTCATGTTGGTGGGGAAGCATCGACGCGAGGCGCAGATGGGATTGGAGCCCAACGGCGCGAGCCGTGGGGGGCGTGTCCCAGCGAGGGGATGCGACCGGCTCGGTGGGGGACTTGGCTTGGGGGATGGGTGAGGCCCCGGGTGGCCCTTGGTGGCATGTCCTTGTGTGACGCTTGCTACCCATCGCTTGCGCGATTGGGCTCTAAACCCTTCCGGCTTCGAGAGGGGGCAGCGCCAGCGCGAGGGCAGATGGGATTAGAGCCCAACGGCGCAAGCCGTGGGTGGCGTGTCCCGGCGAGGGCATGCGACCGGCTCGGTGGGGGACTTGGATTGGGTGATGGGTGAAGCCCCGGGTGGCCCTTGGTGGCATGTCCTTGTGTGATGCTTGCTACCCATCGCTTGCGCGATAGGGCTCTAAACCTTTCCGGCTTCGAGGTGGTGGGGAAGTATCGACGCGAGGGGCAGATGGGATTGGAGCCCAACGGCGCGAGCCGTGGGGGGCGTGTCCCAGCGAGGGGATGCGACCGGCTCGGTGGGGGGCTTGGATTGGGGGATGAGAGAGGCCCCGGGTGGCATTCGCTCGTGTGACGCTTGCCACCCATCGCTTGCGCGATTGGGCTCTAATTCTTGGGTGCTTGCTGGTAAATTGGTGACATGTATACGCGACCGCTGGCGTACTTCCTCACCTGGCACACATACGGGACTTGGTTGCACGGGCGCCAAGACGGATCGGTGGACCGGCTTCACAATAATTACGCAACGCCGCTTGTGAAGCCGAGTCCACTTCGCGAGAAGCGAGCGCGCGAGCGCATGGCGCACGAACCGGTGGTGTTCTCCAAGCATGCCCGCGCCATGGTCGAAGCCGTGATCCGTGAGCATTGCGCGATCCGGAAGTGGCACATTCATGCGTTGGCCGTGCGTACGAATCATGTGCATCTCGTCGTGAACGCCGGGGAGACGACGCCCGAAACGGTGGTCACCCAACTGAAGCAGTGGGGCACGCGTCGGTTGCGCGAGAACGGTGTGCTCGATGCCGCCCGCCCGGTCTGGTCCCGGCACGGGAGTACTCGGCAACTTTTCAAAGAGACCGAACTCAATCAAGCCGTCCGCTACACCCTCGAGGGGCAGGAGCGGTTTCGGGCGGCGGGTTCAGTACCATCCGTCCGGAGTTGATTCGTGCGGAAAGGGATGGCATGCGAGCAGCGGTGGTGCGCCGGTACGGGCCGCCTGAGGTGGTGGCGATCGAGGATGTGCCGGACCCGGTGATCAAGCCGGGGCAGGTGGTGGTGCGGGTGAGCGAGTCCGGGAATCGGTGAGAAGTCCGGGTTTTGGGCTCCTCGGCTACACTGTGGGTATGACCCGAAGTGTGACCGTAGATCGCGTGATGGCCGACCGGCGGGCGGCGGAGTTCACGACGCGCTCGATCAAGACGAGCGCGAAGGAGGCCGGGCTGCGTCTGGCCCTGTCGATGGTGGACCTGACGACGCTGGAGGGCAAGGACTCACCGGAAAAGGTGCGGTCCCTCTGTCGCAAGGCCGTGACCCCGGACCCGACCGATCCGTCGTTGCCCTCGGTGGCGGCGGTGTGCGTGTACCCGGAACTGGTGCAGGTGGCCCGCGCCGAACTCGACAAGAGCGAGGCGGGCAAGAAGGTGTCGGTCGCGAGCGTCGCGACGGGGTTCCCGTCGGGGCAGTACCCGCTGGAGGTGCGGCTGTATGACGTGCGCCGGGCGGTCGAGGCGGGGGCCAACGAGATCGACATGGTCATCAGTCGTGGGCTGTTTCTGTCGGGCCAGCGTGGCAAGGTGTTCGACGAGATCGCGGCGGTGAAGGAGTCCTGTGGGGATGCACACCTGAAGGTGATCCTCGAAACGGGTGAACTGGAGACTTACGATCTCGTGCGGGCCGCGAGCGATCTGGCGATGAACGCCGGGCTGACCGAACACGACTTCATCAAGACCTCGACCGGCAAGGTCAGCCCCGCGGCGACGATGGGCGTGACGCTGGTCATGCTGGAAGCGATCCGGGACCACTACTTCAAGACCGGGATCAAGATCGGCATGAAGCCGGCGGGGGGGATCCGTTCCTCCAAGCAGGCGCTGCACTACCTGGTGATGGTCAAGGAAACGCTCGGCGATGACTGGATGACGCCCGAGCTGTTCCGCTTTGGCGCATCGAGCCTCGCGAACGATCTTTTGATGCAGCTCGCGCGACGGCGCACCGGTCATTACATGTCCCCCGACGATTTCTCCGAGGCCTGAACATGAACGAGCACACCACGAGCACGACCCAGCACCAGGCCCGTTCGCTGCGCTTCGGCGAGGCGTGGGACTACGCGCCCGCGCCGGAGTCGGTGAAGGTGGAGATCGCCGAGCAGTACGGGCACTTCATCAACGGCAAATTCACCAAGCCGACGAAGACGACGAAGCACTTTGCCAGCATCAACCCCGCGACCGAGAAGGTGCTCAGCAAAGTCACGCAGGGAACGTCGAAGGATGTCAATAAGGCGGTGGAAGCGGCACGCTCCGCGCTGTCCGGGTGGAAGAAACTGTCGGGCAAGGAGCGGGGGAAGTACCTGTACCGCATCGCACGCCGGATCCAGGAGCGGGCGCGGGAACTGGCGGTGCTGGAAACCATGGACGGCGGCAAGCCGATCAAGGAAAGCCGCGATGTGGATGTGCCGCTGGCGGCGCAGCACTTCTTCTACCACGCCGGCTGGGCCGACAAACTGAAGTACGCCTTCCCCAACCGCGATCCGAAGCCGGTGGGAGTCTGCGGCCAGATCATCCCGTGGAACTTCCCGCTGCTGATGGCGGCGTGGAAGATCGCGCCCGCGCTCGCCTGTGGGAACACGGTTGTGCTCAAGCCCGCCGAGACCACGCCGCTGACGGCGCTGCGTCTCGCGGAGATTTTCGAGGAGTGCGAACTGCCCGCCGGTGTGGTGAACATCATCACCGGCGACGGCGAGACTGGTCAGGCACTGGCGATGCACAAGGGGCTCGACAAACTGGCGTTCACCGGTTCGACGGGCGTGGGCAAGAATATCGCCGCCGCGGCTGCCGAGCGCAACATCTCCTGCACACTGGAACTGGGCGGCAAGAGCCCGAACATCATCTTTGAGGATGCATCGATCGATCAGGCCATCGAGGGCATCATCAGCGGCATCTACTTCAACCAGGGCCATGTCTGCTGCGCGGGCAGCCGGTTGTTCGTGCAGGAATCGGTGCTCGACGAGGTGATCCGCCGGCTCGAATGGCGGATGAAGTCGCTGCGTGTTGGCGACCCGCTGGACAAGAACACCGATGTCGGTGCGATCAACTCGAAGGAGCAGCTCGCGACGATCAACCGGTATCTGAAGATCGGTTGCGAAGAGGGGGCGGAAGTGCATGTGCCCGCCGGCGGCGAGGTTCCCGCCAAGGGCTACTGGTGCCCGCCGTGCTTCTTCACGGGTGTGCAGCAGAGCCACCAGATCGCGCGCGAGGAAATCTTCGGCCCGGTCCTGGCGGTGATGAGTTTCCGCACGCCGGAGGAAGCCATCCAGCGCGCCAACAACACGCCCTACGGCCTGTCGGCGGGCATCTGGACGGACAAGGGTTCGAAGATGTTCGAACTGGCGGGCAAACTGAAGGCGGGCGTGGTGTGGTGCAACACTTTCAATCGGTTCGACGCCGCGAGCCCGTTTGGGGGGTTCAAGGAGTCAGGCTTTGGAAGAGAGGGTGGGATGCAGGGGCTGCGGGGGTATGTGAAGTTCTGAGTATGCATGCTCACGCTCGATCCAGAAAGCGAGTTCGCCACATTGACGATGGTGCGACAGGGCGGTTCCTGACGTTCTCAACCTATTGCAGGCAGCCTCTCCTCACAGGTCTCGTCGATCCGCCAGCGGCTGAGTTCACACTGCGAGCGATTCAGCGAAGCACGGATCGACTGAAGCGGTCCGTGCTCGGTTTCGTCATCATGCCGGAGCATGTCCATCTACTCGTCTTGCCCCGACGAGAATCAAATGGCGAGATCGCTTCGCTGCTCTTTGGGATCAAGAGGCCGAGTTCGTACCAGATCAAGAAGCGACTGCTTGAGGTTGATCCTGCTACGGTAGAACGACTCACGGTCGATGAACGCCCCGGTAAACGAGCGTTCCGGTTCTGGCAGGAAGGTGGCGGATACGATCGGAACCTGACGAACCCGGATCAGGTCCGGGAGAAATTGCAGTACATCCACTCAAACCCTGTGCGTCGAGGTCTTTGCTCACACGAAGATGATTGGCCGTGGTCGAGCGCGAAACAATGGAATCATCGAAACTGGATGCCACCTGATTGGATGCCGCGCATCGACCGAGAACGATTCGGGTTCTGATGGTGCCACTGGCGGCTCGCCCGCCAGTGCCGGGCTGTCGGCTTCTGAGCATGCGACCAGTTCCTCGAAGAAGCTGGAATTTCCAGTCATCTTTCAGTTCTTTCATGCAGTTCTGGAGGGTATGGCCCCGCACTGGCGGACGAGCCGCCAGTGGCACCAAAGGCATGCGGTGGAAGATAGACTTTCACAAAATCCACCAATCCGATGAACCCGCAGGCGGGGATCGACCCTAGAACCGTGTACCGGGATGGGCCGGTCTCTACGAAAGCGAGATGAAACTATGGCTTTGAACACTTCTTCCCTGTTGGTTGCTGGTCTGATGGTTCCCGCGCTGGTGTGCGCGATGCCGGTCGAGGCGAGCGCGGTTGCGGAACTTCCCACGGTGAGCGTGAGCGTGAGCGGCAAAGGCACGGTTTCGGTGAAGCCGGACCGGGCCACGGTCTCGGTCGGCGCGTGGCATCAGGCAGAGACCGCGATCGAAGCGCAGTCGCGCGTGAACGAGATCATCGAAGAGGCGACCAAGGAGATCCGCAAGGTGAAGGCCGAGGGGATGCTGATCCAGACCTCCGGTCTGTCGCTCTCTCCGGTCTATAACTACCAGCGTGACAAGGAACCGAAGATCATCGGCTACCGCGCCTCGATCATGCTGACCGTCCGCATCGACGACATCGACAAGACCGGTGCCGTCATCGACGCGGCGATGGAGACCGGGGTGAACCAGATGCACGGCGTGTCGTTCTCTCTGAAGGATGATTCGGGCGCCCGGCGCGATGCTCTCAAGAAAGCTGTGCAGGACGGTCGCCAGAAGGCCGAGGCCATCGCGGATGCGCTGGGTCGCCCGATCCAGGATCTGATCGAAGTGAGTGAGCAGGGCGTTTCGGTGCCGATCATCAACCGGGGCATCGAGTCCTACCGGACCATGGCCGCGGACTCGGCTGCCACGCCGATCGAGGCAGGCGAGATCGAAATCTCGGCGAGCGTGAATATCTCATATTCTCTCGGGCAGTAACCAGCACCCTGACCAGCCTTCTCCGGGCGGAGCGCAGCGATATGGCGGCGAGACTGAGCGTGGCGAAGACCTACAAGCTGTACATCGGCGGCGCGTTCCCACGCACCGAGAGCGGGCGGTCCATCGCCATCACCGACACGGCGGGCAAAACCATCACGCATGTCTGCCACGCCTCGCGCAAGGACTTCCGCAACGCGGTCGTCGCGGCGCGTGCTGCGCAGCCCGGCTGGATGGGGCGAGATGCCTACAACCGCTCGCAGATCCTGTACCGCATGGCCGAGATGCTCGAGGGCAAGGGCGAGGAGTTCGCCCAACTCATCAAGCAGACGACCGACACCGATCTCCGGGCCGCGCGCAAGGAGGTCGAGGCTTCGGTCGATCGGCTGGTCGCGTACGCGGGCTGGGCGGATAAGTTCTCGCAGGTGCTCGGCTGCCACAATCCGGTTGTCGGGCCGTATTACAACTTCACGGTTCCCGAGGCGACGGGTGTGGTGGTCGTCGTCGCACCAGACGAACCGAGCCTGCTTGGACTGGTCACGCTGATGGCCCCCGCGTTGTGTTCCGGTTCGACCGTGGTCGCCCTCGGCAGCGAGAAGTATCCGATCGCCACCAGCGTCCTCGGCGAGGTGTGTGCGACCAGCGATGTCCCTGGCGGTGTGATCAACCTGCTCACCGGTCAGCGCGATGAACTCATCGAGCACATCGCCAATCATCGGGATGTGAACGCGGTGGTCGGCGCGGGGCTCAGCACCAAGCACGGCGCGGCGTTGCGCATGGGCGCGTCCGAGAACATCAAGCGGGTCCGCATCGAGGACTCGGTCGATTTCTACGACGACGAGGCCTGCGAAAGCCCGTGGCGCATCGAGCCGCTGGTCGAGATGAAGACCATCTGGCACCCTAGCGCGTCGTAACGACCCTGATCTTCAGCCACGAACACTTTCAGGTCACATAACCCTGTCCGCGCAAGCAGGGCGGTTTGATCGCTCTGGTCGGGTTTCCGAGGCCCGAACCGCCACGGTGTGGTCACGCTCCGTGCAAGCAGGGTGGGGGATCGCCGATGGTGGTTGTGGCCACCGTTGCCATCGGTGCGCCCGTGCCAGGAGGAGAAACTTTGGCGAAAACCGAGCAACAACACGGCTGTCCGAAGCAGATCACTGCTCCGGCACGCGGCTCATCCCGATGGGTGCGCGGGCTACTGATGTGTGGGCTGGCAGCGGGGATCGGCGCGGGAACGGTGCTGGTGGCGGCCGAGTCGGGGATGAACATTCTGGTGGCGATGATCGGCGGGGTGTTGTGCGGCGGTGGGCTCGGGCTCATCGCGGGCATGGTGCTCTTCGCGATCGAAGAGAAGAAACTGGAAGCGGATCGCGCGGCGATCATCCGCCGGATCAAGCGCCTGGCTTCAGTAGATCGGCGAGCGCAGTTCGAAGCGTTGATGGCGATCGATGCGGAGCATCCTTACGCAGAACTGTGCGCCGTGGTACACGAGGTGATGATCGACGCGCACAAGAGCCGCCTGGAAGTTTCGATGCTGCGTCGTGACCTTGAAGATCGTGTTGTGAAAACCGCGTCGAAGCAAACGGCGCATCTCACGCGCATGAGTTGCACCGATGAACTGACCGGGTTGGCGAACCGTCGTGGGTTCGAGAGCGGGCTGGAGAGCATGATCGAGCGAGCCTTGCGCGAGCACTTCGAGGTTTGTCTCATGGCCATCGACCTGGATCACTTCAAGCAACTCAACGACACGCTGGGCCATGAGAAGGGCGATGCAGCGCTGATCGCGGTGGGCGAGATCATCCGAGGGCATCTCCGAGAGCGCGACCTAGGCGCGCGTGTCGGCGGTGATGAGTTGTTCTTTGCCGTCGCTGGATCATCCGTGGAGGACGCCAAGCAGGTCGCGGCTCGAATCACGGAGTTGTTCCGGGTGCATCCGGAAGGTCTGGGCCTGCGTTGCCCTTGGCCGGGGTTGTCGATCGGGATCGCCGCGGTGCAGGCACACGGTGCGAGAGATGCTGCGACGCTGAGGCGGATGGCGGACATGGCCTTGTACGCCTCGAAGCGGGGCGGGCGAAGCCGGATCACGGTGTTTGGCGACCACGAAGGATCCGAGGAGCAACGAGACGCGGCCTAAGCGAGTGCCGAATATCAGATCTCAAGTCTGTTTTTGGCCACTTGGGTGGCTTGGGTGATGGATCGGACGCGAATCGGGCGATACCGTGAATGCCATGACCAGTGCGAGCGCGATATCCAAAGGCAAGCCTCCACATCCGGTGTACCGGCCCGTGGAATCTGGTCCGGTCCCGGCGGCTCAGATGGTGCCAGCGCCTCCACTGCTTCGTCGCGTGATCGGCGGGTTGAATGGGATCGGAGTGCTGATTGCGCTCGCCGGGTTTGGGCTGGGGTTTGCCCAAGTGGTCTTCGCCGATCCGACGCCTGGCGGCTTCTGGATGATGATGTTCCAATTGTGCGCCCTGGTGGCGTGCGTCATGGGAGTTCTCTCGGCGGCGGGGTGGTTCGCATCCGGTCCGGCCATGACCCCGTTCATTGTCGCGGGCGTGCTGCTCGTCTCGGGGGTATTGAGTGAACCATCGTTGATCCGTTCGGGTATGCCGCGACTGGATGTGTTTGGAATTCCCCTCCGATCGATGGCGCTCGCTGAGATTGTGCTGTCGCTGGCTATGGCGGGACTGTCGGTACTGGTGGTGCTGGTCCGCAGGCCGAGTCGCACATTCCCAAAGGTCTTGCTCGGGATCGTGCTCAGCGCACCAGCATTCGGTGCGGGTGCGGCGTTTATGCTGCCGTCGGTCCGCTCGATGATGTCGGGCTGGTCTCCGGTGGTGCTCACCCTTGTTGTGGTTGTGGTGTGCGGCGTGGTTGGGGTGCTGCTCGCGATCGGCTCACAGTTCGTCATTCGGGCCTTGGAGATCGGGATCGAGGCCGGGCTGCCGGAAGATGGGGCGACCGATGGGGTTGCAGGGTCTGTGGATTGAGTCTGACTGCGGGCACGCCGCAATCCGGCGGCTTATGATCCCAACGAGACTGCGATGGAAACCCTGATCATCATTTCATTGAGCGTGCTGTCTGGCCTGCTGTTGGCGGCGGTGCTCATGCTATGGCTCAAGCGAGCCGGCGACCGTGCACCAGAAGTTATTCGGACGGATATGCTCACCGAGCGGGTTCGGGCCGTTGGCAAACTTGTTGGGCTTGAAGTCCATGCGAAAGAGATCGCGACGAGCAAGAAGGGCTGGGCATGGCTGCCGCCGCTGCTGCTGAGCCAGGCCAAGCTCGCGATGATCTTCCACTTTGAGAAGCAGTACTCGGTCGACCTGGCGCGCCTGCGGAAGAATGATGTCGAGGAACTGGATACCGGCGCGGGTGATCGGGCCCGATTCCGGATTGTCCTGCCGGAGATCGAGGGGACGCTCCGTCTGACGGATGTAACGCCGTACGATGTTCAGGCCGGGCGCATCTTGGGTCTGCTCGATGTGATTCAGATGAACGCCGAGCGTCAGGGCGCGTTGATTGACACGGCCCAGGAGCAGGCCGCGAGCCTGTTTGAGACCAACGAGGCTCGGTACATCAACGATGCCAAGCGCAGCATCGAGCGCCACCTGACGGCGCTGTTCAAACTGGTTGATGCCGATGTGTCGTTCGAGTGGTCCGACGAGCGTGCCGGACACCCGATCACCCGGACCGGACCGGTCAAGGTTGAATTGGCTGGGGTCTGAGCGGGCTTGGTCATCATCCGGGGCTGGTGCGCAGTAGCACAAATTCGTTGTTGATCGGTTGGTTGTCGATTTCGGTCTCCAGGTTCAGCGTGGCGCATGACTTTTCGAGGTGGTCTTCCTGTCGGACCGGTTCACCCATCACGGATGGTCGGTCTGTATAGCGTTCACGAGGGCCATGTTGTCCATGAGTGTGATCACTTTCCCAGCGGGTGTTTTGCTGCATAGCGGCGGTTGCGATATTCACAAGTCGGCGCAGTCGGGGCATGAAAAAACCCGGCTCGCGTGGAGCCGGGCTTTGTGAGATCTATGGTCGAACAGGATCAGGGCTTGAGGATACGGACGCGGCTGATGATGCCGCCTTCGGTCACCTGGGTGTCATTGACCACATTGCCGAGGTTCTGGTAGATCACATCAAGGTTCGGGATGTTCTTCAGGAACTCGGGCATGTTCTCGCGGTATTCCTGGAGGTCTTCCTCGATGAACTCCTGGAACTCGGGGTCATCGCCGAAGACCTGCTCAAGCTGAGCACGGTAGATCTGCTCAGAGTTGTGACCCATCCATTCGAGGTACTCAACATACTCGCGGGTGTCGGTCCAGCCGTAGGAGAGGCCCTGGGCGGACATTTCCTTCACGGCGTCCTTGAAGCGGGCCTCGTCGGCGAGGCGGGCGGCATCGGGGTTGGACCCAGTGCGGAGCGCGGACTCGACGACCGAGGTCTGACCGATGAACATGAAACTCTGACCCAGGCCGATCGAGAAGCCGTCGCCGGCGGGCATGGGCACGCCCATCCCGGCGAGGTCGATGTCCCAGATCTGTGCGCCTTCGAACTGGCGTGCGGGCAGGCCGAACTGCTGGGTGAGGCCGGTGATGGCCTGCGAGAGGGCGGCTTCGTCTCTGGCCTTGATCGCGACATACTGCTTGAAACTGTCAGGGTTGTAGGGCTTGGCGATGTGCTGGACCTGGTACACCTCGGGGCCGAGGCTGTTGAAGATCGGACCAGCCATCATCTGGGCCTGCATCATGCCCATGTTTGCCATTTGCGACATTTCCTGAGGCAGCGAGTTGATGATCTCGCGCACCGCGGGGAAGAGATTGCGGAAGTCGACCTGCATCATGCTGATCGAGGCGGCGTCGGCATCGATGAAGGCTGGCGCGGTGAAGGGCTTGCTTTCGGTGGGGATGAGGGTGAGCAGGCCGCGACGCTCTGGGAAGCGCACGCTGAAGGTCTGCTCCATGACGCTGTCTGCGGAGGCGGCATTGAGGCCGATGGAGACCGAGCGGAACTGATCGAGACCGGAGGCACCGATGATGCTCATGATGGGCGGAGCCGGCTGGCCGAACTGCGCGGCTTCCTCGGCGAGTTGAGCCTCGGCGAGTCGGGTCAGCGAGAGCAGCGGGCTGGTCAGAGCGACCAGATAACCCTGGTGCTCGCCGACGGAGGCGCGGGCGGCGTTGAACTCGGCATCGGAGGTGATCGAGGGAACCTGATCGCCCTGGGCGCGATCGATCGCCCTCTCGAGGGAGGAGAGTTGTGTGGAGTAGATGATCTGGCCGTCGACGCGGGCCATGTAGGTTTCCTTGAACAGTTCAGGGCCCCCGTCATCCCACATCATCTCGTCTTCGTCGATTTCTTCTTCGACTTCGGTGATGGTCCAGATGGTGACGCCGCGGTATTCCTCCTCGGTGAGGTCGATGTCGCCCGCGTCGACCCCTTCTTCGAGGGTGGTCATGAGCAGTTCGTTCATGCGCTCGGCGCCGTCGCCAAAGTCGCTGACGCCGATGATCTGGTAGCTGGAGTTCTCGATGTTGTCACCGATGTTGTCGACATAGAGCGCCCAACCGAACGAGCCGGAGGGCATGGACAGGTCATCGACGCTGAACCCGAGTTCCGCGAGTTCATCGTTCAGGCCTTCGACGGCTTCGTCGATGGCATCGCCGAGCCATTCCTGGATCGCGGCATCATTCCAGATCTTGATGAAACCGCTTTCCTCGAACGCGCTCTTGAGCGCGGTGGCATCGTCCACGCCGAGGACCACCACGCTGGAGCGCGGCGCCACATCGGCGATCGTGACGGGAGCGGCGAGAGCGGTAGCACTGATGGGCAGGCCGGCCGCGATACAGAGGATCGAAGTCTTCAAAGAAAGCTTGTTCATGGTTCGTGGTTCCGTTTCGTAATTGAAAAGAAAGTTTGCC